>JAEYOT010000341.1 GCA_023411445.1 Pseudomonadota bacterium | reverse complement strand
CCGGGCTGTTGCGGCGCGCGCGCGTGACCAACGACGACCCGTATTTCGTGGAGCGCTGCGCGCGCTGCGGCGGCGTCTGGTTCGACCCGGGCGAGTGGACGCGCCTCTCTGGGCAAGGCTTGCTGGCGGACGTGACGGCGCTGTGGAGCCCGGCCTGGCGCGATCACTTGGCGGAACAGCAAAACCGTGCGTCGCTGGAGGCCGACCTGCGCCGCAAGCTGGGCGAGGACACGTTCGAGCTGCTCGAGCGGCTGGCCGCGCAGCTCGCCGATCACGAAGCAGGCGCGCTGGCTTTGGCCTACCTGCGAGAACGGCTGCGTAGGCACTAGTGAGTGTGAACCCGCTTCGGTTGGTGGGAGCGCTAGCGCTGCTCGGAACGAGCGCCTGCGCCGCCACGCCCGCTTCCACGTTGCCGGTGAGCGCCACCGACAGCTGGTTCGAGCTGGAGGGCAAGCCGTTCTGCTTCGCGGGCTCCAACAACTACTACCCCATCTACAAGCCCCAGCCGGTGGTGGACGACCTGTTCGCGTCCGCCAAGCGGCTCGGCTTTCAGGTGATGCGCGTGTGGGGCATGCTCGATCGCGGCGCGCTGGATGGCTCGGTGCCGAATGTGGACGGCGAGGGGCACAAGCAAGGCGTGTACTTTCAGTTTTGGGATCCCGCGCGCGGTCGCCCCGCTTACAACGACGGCGCCGATGGCCTAGCGCGGCTGGACTACGTGCTCGCCGTCGCCGCCAAGCACGAGCTCAAGTTGATCGTGGTGCTGGTGAACAACTGGCGCGAGTTCGGCGGCATGGACCAGTACTTGGTCTGGTACGGTCGCGACAAGCACCACGAGTTTTTCAGTGCGCCGGAGCTGCGGCAGGCGTACCGCGATTGGGTGAGCCACTTGCTCGGCCGCAAGAACTCGCTCAATGGCCGCCTGTACCGCGAAGATCCCACGATTTTTGCTTGGGAGCTGGCGAACGAGCCCCGCCTCAAAAACGGCTCCAGCTTCGACCGTGACGAAGGCTGGGACGAGGCGACGATCACGGAGTGGGCCGCCGAGATGTCGAGCTACGTGAAGTCACTAGCTCCGAGCCACTTGGTCTCGGTCGGTGACGAGGGCTTCCTCGATTGGGGCGGCGAGCACTGGGCGTACCGTGGTCACGACGGCGTCGACCACGAGGCGCTCACCTCGCTGCCCCACGTGGACTTCGGTACGTATCACCTGTACCCCGATCACTGGGACACGCCGCGCGACTTTCCGGAGCGCTGGATCACGGACCACGCCGCGGTGGCGCGCCAGCTGGGTAAGCCCACGCTGCTCGAAGAGTACGGCCTGAAGCTGACGCGCAGCGAGGGCACGCTGGGGCGCGAGGCGAGCGGCCTGTCAGAGCGCCTCGCCCAGTACCGGCGTTGGAACGAGCGCGTGCTGGAGCTGGGCGGCAGCGGCGCGCTCTCCTGGATGCTGGCCGCTGGCGATGTCGGACAGGCACGCTACCCGGACTACGACGGCTTCGCGTTTTACGCCGACGACGCCACCGGTCAGCTGCTGCGCGGCTACGCCGAGCGCTTCAAACAAGCTCCGGCCTGCCGCGAGCGCTCGCCCGGACCGGACTCATCACCTTACGTGCGCGTGCGGCGCGGCGCTCGCTCCGCGCGCGAGTGAGAACGAGAACGTGGTTCCGGCGCCCAACTGACTGACGACGCTGATCTCGCCGCCCATCGCCTCCACCAGGTGCTTGACGATGGACAGGCCCAGCCCCGTGCCGCCAACATCACGAGAGCGTCCAGCATCCACCCGATAAAAGCGCTCGAACACGCGCGGCAGGTGCCGCTCGTCGATGCCGGGCCCGTCGTCGCTCACGCTCACGCTCACGCTCTCTGCCGTAACGCTCGCGCTCAGCGTGATCCGCGCCCCTGGTCCGCAGTACTTCACCGCGTTGTCGATCAGGTTCGACAGCACGTGCTCCATGGCGCGCCGATCGGCTCGCACGGGCGGCAACAGCGCCGGCAGCTGCTCTTCGAGCTGCATCCCCTTCTCGCTGGCGCGCTCGCGGAACAGGCCCGCCACCTGAGAAAAGAGCGGGCGCAGCTCCACGGGCTCCAAGCTGAGCTTGAAGCCCCGCGCCTCGATGCGCGACAGATCCAGTAAGTCTTCCACCAGCGCGTGGAGCCGCTGGGCGTTGCGGTCGATGATGCCGATGAAGGCGCGGGCTGCGGCCGGATCCTCGGCGGCGCCGCCGCTCAGCGTCTCCGCCGCGGAGCGGATGGCGGTCACGGGTGTGCGCAGCTCGTGCGACACGTTGGCCACGAAATCCCGCCGCATCGACTCCAGCCGGCGCATCTCGGTCACGTCTACGAACACCGCAACCAGCTCCCGCGAGGCGTCCCTGCGCGCGATCCGCACCAAGAGTCGTCGGGGCTTGAGCCCGCCGAGCTCCACCTCTTGCGTGGTGGGCTCGTCCTTGCGTAGGGCAGCGTCGAACAGATCGCGCAGCTCTGCGTGACGCACCACGTCCAAGAGCGGCTTACCCTCGGCGTCCGCTGGGAGCAGCATCATCTCGCGCAGCGCGGGGTTGAGCAGCACGATCTGGCGCTGCGCGTCCAAAAGCAGCACGCCCTCCTGCATCCCCTGCAGGATGCCGGCCATGCGATCGCGCTCGCCACGTAGGGCTTCCAGCGACGAGGACAAGCCGCGCGCGAGCTTGTCCAGCGTGCGACCCAGCTCAGCCAGCGCGTCATCCCCCTCCAGGCCCGAGCGCGCCTCCCAGTCGCCGGCCGCCATGCGCCGAGCGACCTCGGTCAAATCACCCAGGCCGCGCGCGGTCAGGCTTGCCAGCGAGCCGGCCACGACCACGAGCAGCGCGAGCAACAGCGCCGACGCAGCCAAGACGGTATTACCAAACTGAGCCAGCGCGTCGTCTACTCCGCGCAGAGAGGCGCCCACGCGAGCGATCGCGCTGGAGCCATCGGGGAGCTGGAAGCGCGCGGCCGAGTACAGCGTGCGCCCTTCCACCAAGAAACCAGGCTCCGCTTGCCCGCGCGCGCCGTGCGCCGCGCTAACGTCTGCATCCCGCGCGCGGCTCAGCTGGCCGGGAGGCCCCGTGGAGCTGGAGAGCGGCATGCCTTCGGCGTCCAAGATCTGCACGGTGCAGCCAGACTCGGCGGCGAGCCGTTCCGTGAGCTCGGATAGCTGCGCGGCGTCGTTCAACTGAGGTCGCTCTGCCTCCGCCAGCGCTGCGACCAACCGCGTGCGCCCCACGAGGTCCCGCTCCAGCGACGTCATCAGGCTGGCCTCGAACAGCGGCCGCCCCTGCCAATACACCAGCACGCCCGTGAGCGTGACCACCGCGAGAGACAGCGAAATCAGCCGCGCGCGCAGGCCTAGCTTCAAGCGGTGGCCTCATCCGGCGTACCCACGAAGCGGTAGCCGACGCCGCGCACGGTCTCCACGTAGCCGCGCGCCGCCTCCAGCTTCTCGCGCAAGCGCTTGACGTGGGTGTCCACCGTGCGGGTCGTGATGTCCGCCTGGATGCCCCACACGTCGTCCAGCAGCGCGCTGCGTGACTGCACGCGGTTGCGTCGCTCGTACAGCGTCACCAGCAGGCGGAACTCCAGCGCGGTCAGCTCAATTTCGGTCGACTCCACCCACACGCGGTGGGCCTGGCGGTCGATGCGCAGCACGCCAAACTCGATCTGCGCTTCGCTCTCCGTCACCTTGTCGCGACGCAAGATGGCTTGGATGCGCAAGAGCAGCTCGCGCATGCTGAACGGCTTGACCACGTAGTCGTCGACGCCGAGCTCGAAGCCGACGACGCGGTCGATCTCCTCACCGCGGGCGGTCAGCATCACGATCGGTACGGCGCGCGTGGCGGGCGCTTCCTTCACCTGCTTGCACACCTCCGTGCCGCTCAGGTCCGGGAGCATCAGGTCCAGCAGGATCAGATCCGGGTGCGAGTCCTTGACCAGCCGGAGCGCGTCTCGCCCGAAACGCGTCGCGACGATGTCGTGACCTGCTTGCCGCAGGTTGTATTCGAGGACCGAGAGAATGTCCTGCTCGTCTTCGACTATCAGAATTCGGGCCATCCGGTCCTTCGGGTATCGGGCGGCTGTGACGATTGGGTGACAGGCTTGTAGTACTACCGCGTCAGGCGCCGGGCAACGGGCCGACTCCCAGCTGTGAAGCGCGCGCGGGTGGGCCAGGGCACGGTCACCGGCAATTCGCTGCGACGCCACGGCGCCGTCACCGTCACTCCGCAAGCTCCGCCTCACTCACGGTGACATTCGAGAACTGGAGCAAACAGCGCGTCGACGTCTCGCGGATCCGGCGGCTCGTCTTGGGCGGCAGCGTGGGCGCGCTCACGGTGGCGGCCGGTATGGCCTACCTCGTGCTCACGTCGAGCGCGGTCGCCGAAGAGATCGAGGAGGAGGAGGAGACGGCCGTGGAGGTGCAGCTCCAGCCCGCGCTCGAGCCGGAGCCACCGCCGCCGCCACCAGAGCCCGCGCCTCCGTCTGCTGCGCAGCCGCCGCGTCCCGACCCGAGACCTCGCTTACGAGCGCTGCAGACGCCGAGCACCCTCTCCGACGAGCAGCTCGTGGAGAAGGAAGCCAAACCAGCCGTGGACGGCGGCGATCCCTACGAACAGGGCAGCGGAGACGGTGGGAGCAGCGCGCCAGAGCCAGCAGTGGTGGCTCCAGCGGCGCCGCCGCCGCCGCCACCCGCGCCCGTGCTGCCCCAGCCGAAGCGGCCGGTGCCGGTGTCGGAAGGCATGACGCCGCCGGAGCCGCTGGTGGCGCTCGTCAAGCCTGAGTACCCGGCAGACGCCAAGGCCGCGGGCCTCGAGGGCACCGTCGTGGTCCGCTACGTGGTGAACGAGCAGGGCGACGTCACGGACGTGCGCGCGCTGAAGGGACCGACCCAGCTTCACCAGGTGTGCGTCGCGGCCGTGAAGGCGCTCCGCTTCAAGCCGGCCTTGGACGCCGACGGCAAGCCCGTGAGCGTCGTTCGTTACATGAAGTTTCCGTTCAAGTTGAGGACTTAAGACGCTTGCGTCGGATGGGAGAAACCGATCATGACCTTTGATTTCGCAGAAATGTGGGCGCACATGCCGCTGCTCGGCAAGCTCATCGCCCTGAGCCTGGCCGCGATGATGGTGTCGTTCGTGGGCGTGACGCTGGAGCGCGTGATCGCCTTTGCGCGCTCCGCCAAGGAGTCCCGCTCGTTCGCCGCGCGTGCCGGTGAGCTGCTGGAGGAATGGCGGCTCGAGGAGCTCGTCACGCTGGCGAGCCAGCACCCGTCGTCCACGCTGGCCAAGGTGGTAGGACCGATCGTAGGCCGCTACGTCCGGGCCTGCCAGGACGGCGGTGCGGAGGGGCTCTCGCCGGCAGAGCTCGCGCGCAGCGAAGGCGAGCGGCGCCAGGAAGCGGTGGGCGAGGACCTGCGCCGGGGCATGAACGTGATCGCCACCGTCGGCTCGCTCGCGCCGTTCGTGGGCTTGCTCGGCACGGTGGTCGGCATCATCGGCGCCTTTCAGGGCATCGGCGCGGCGGGCAGCGCCGGCATCGCGCCCGTGATGCGCGGCATCTCGGAGGCGCTGATCGAGACCGCCTTCGGCCTGCTCGTCGCCATCCCGGCCGTCATCGCCTTCAACTACCTGAACGCGCGCATCAGCGCGATCGAGACCGCGCTTGGCCGCTCCAGCAGCGAGCTACTCGAGCAACTCGAGCAGCACCGTGACCGGAGCAGCAGTAGGCGCGCGACCCGCGCGGCCTGAGGCGGCGCTGCCAGCCAAGGAGCTTCACGTGGGCGCAGCCATACAAGCAGCCAAGAGTCGGAAGAGCGGAGCCACCCCGGAGATCAACGTCACGCCGCTGGTGGACGTCGTGCTGGTGCTGCTCATCATTTTCATGGTGGTCACGCCGGCCCTGAACGAGGGCGCGGGGATCGAGCTGCCGCAGGTGACCACGCCGGACAGCAAGCCCAAGCAAAGCAATCCCATCGAAGTCACGATCGCGCCGGACGGCACGACGCTGCTCGAGCAGCAGAAGATCGAGCCGAGTCAGCTCAAGGGCAAGCTGGTGGAGCTCCACCAGCAGCAGCCCGAGCGCACCCTCGTGCTGACGAGCGACCAGGGCATGAGATGGGGCCGAATGCGCAGCGCGTTCTTGGAGCTGCAGCAGATCGGCTTCAAGGGTGTCCGGCTGAAGGTGATCGAAAAGAAGCCGGCGCGAGCCGGAGGCGGAGCTTAGCCATGGCCGCGCCCCCGAGCCGTGGCCAGCGGCAGCACAGCGCGCCTGCCATCAACGTCACTCCGCTGGTCGACGTGGTGCTGGTCGTGCTCATCATCTTCATGATCGTCACGCCGCTGGTCACGAAGACCTTCTGGCTCAACTTGCCGCCCAAGAGCCGTGACGAGCAGCCGGCGCCGCCCAGCGACGACAAGCCGCTGGTGATGACCGTCGACGCGGCGGGCGTGATCCGCGTCAGCACGACCGTGATCCCGAAAGCAGAGCTCAGGGAGCGCGTTCCGCGCTTGCTCGCGGCCAAGAATCAGCAGGTGCTCTACTTCGACGCGGCCAACGAGGCTAGCTACGCTGCTGCGATCGAAGCGATGGACCTGAGCCGCGCCGGCGGCGTGAAGTCGATCGCGATCTTGACCGAGACGGTCCTCAAGTAGCTCCGTTCGTTCAGCGGATGGTACTGAGGCCGTAGTAGACCAGCCACAGCAAGCAGACGCTAATCGTCAGCGTTCCGACGAACGAAAACGCCATCGCGACCCGCACCCAGCTCGCCAGATCGGGCGCGCGCGGCGGCAGCGACGCGCTTGGTACTGGCTCCGGCACGCGACGCTCGAGCACGTCCGGCCCCACCAAGCTCTCGCTCCGACAGTAGCGGCAGCTCACGAAGCGCTCGCGACTCTCCGGCAGATCCGCGCGGCACACGCGGCAGCGCGCGGCCGTCGCGCCTGCGCGCGGCGGCCAAGCCAGCAGGTGCGGGCGCACCACGCGCCGGTAGTGAGCGCGACCGACCTGCCGCGCCACCACCCAGCTGGCGGGGATCGACAGCACCATCCCGGGCACGAGCAGCGCCGAGGTGACCTGCGCGAGCCGGGAGCTGCCCGCGACTGCTTGCCACTGCGACCAGGACTCGAGCACGACGCTGCCGGTCACCGCCACGCCCAGCGCAAACAAGGACCAGGCAGCAGCTCCGATCAACGAACCGCGCTCGAACGTGCCGGAGAGCGCGCGGAGCGGCGGCGTGGGCTGCAGCGACGTGCGCGCCGCCGTGAACAGTCGGTGCTGCAGCTCACCGACCAGCGCGCCCTCTTCGGGCGGTAGCGACTCGCGCGCGCCGCACGCCTGACAGTGCAGCTCGCGGCGCAACAGCTGCCCCGAGGCGCCGCACGCTCTACACAGCGCCGGCAGCACGTTCCCTCACCTTCAGTCGTTCACCAAGGGCCCCCCTTGGTAGGATCTTCGCCACTCGCCTCACCTTTCATCGCTTGGGTACCACCGCTCTACGGAGCGACAACCCGAAACTTCCTAGCGAGGAACGGCGACACGAGGCGTGCACAAAAGAAGAAGGCCCCGAGCGATGCCCAGGGCCCATCTCGAACGTGGGCTGGCCGCGATTCCGAGGTGGCTGCAGCTCGAGCCATCACCCGGAAACACACGGCAGCGCCAGCTACTCCGTCGCCCAGTCCACCCAGGCGCCGGTCATCCAATCGTCGTCTGCGTCCCGAAACGCACCGATGAACTCCGCCTTCTCGTCTGCGAAGCCCTTGGGCTTGGCGCCAGCGATGGCCGTGCGCGGAAAGGGTGTCGGTGTCGCCGCCGTGCAGTCGCCGAAACCCTTCGGCGCTTCAAGGCCGTTGCCTGCTTGCTCCGTGAACCAAGCCTCGCCGCCTTCGTGCGCTGCGTCCACGGGCGCGGCGTTGCCGAACAGTAGGGAGCTCGTGACGGTGACGCCGGTGTCGGCTGCGTTGCGCAAGCTCAAGCCCGCGGTAGCGAACCCGGTCACCAGCGCGTTCGTGATCGAGCCGTCCACGCCACGCCGCAGCACCATGCCGACCTCGGCTCCCGCGATGGGAGCGTCCTGACCGGTGCCACACAAGGTAACGTTCGCGAATTGTGGCCGAGTCGTCGGAGCCTTGTCGAAGGCCGAGCTGTCGGTATCCCACTCGAAGCCGTTGGGATCCGTGGTGATGGGCTCGATCTGCCGACCGAAGGCGAATTGGACTCGCCCACTGAAGCCCGAGTCCGCGTCGAACATATCGTCACCGCAGTTGTTGGCGATCAGGTGATCCGCGTTCACGGCGCCCCCGAACCACTCGAAGC
>JAEYOT010000281.1 GCA_023411445.1 Pseudomonadota bacterium | reverse complement strand
CCACCGCGCTGGAACTTTCGTCGTCGCGCGGTGGCGCTCTTGTAGGGGCTGCCCCCCTCAGGTGCCGACGCCGGTCCCGAGCCGCTCACGCAGCGTGAGGTGTGCGGTGCTGACCGAGTAGGTGATCAGCCGCTCGACGCGCAGGTTCGTCGGCGGAGCTCCATCCTCTACCGGCATGCTCTTGATCAGCGTGACGGCGTGCTCGAGATCCTGACACATCACGAGGCCGGCGCGGTCAGCTGCGTAGTCGACGCTGTGCGTCCATTTCTTCAAGTCGAGCGACTCGGCGGAGCGGAGCAGCTTGGATACCACGTCCGTCAGTTGCTCGCGCTCGCGCCCCTGCATCGGTGACAGCGAGAGCTCACGCGACGCCTGGCTCACTAGCGGCTCCAGCTCGGCCGACACCGGGAACTTCGGCTTGACCAGGCGAATCGCGGCGAACACCCAGCTCTTGAGCGCGGTCATGTTGCTGAGCACTTGGCGTAGGAAGAAACCGGGGACGAAGTAGGTCAGCGCGCGCCCCGCCAAGAACGAGGTCGTGGCCAAAGGCAGCTCGGACGCAAACGCGCCGGCGCCCAGCGCGACCGACGCAGGCGTCGTTGCCAGGAACGTGAGCACGCCGCTATCCGCCTGGTTCTGGAAGATGGGCGGCTCCGGGACGCCCAGCGCGTCGGCAGCGGCGGCGATCGCCTGGACCAAGCCGTACGGGTAGGTCTCGGCGCTGAGCAGGTGCTCGGGCGTGAGGCCGTAGGCTTCGATGCCGCGCCCGCGCGCTGCCAGCGCCATTGGCTCCAGCATGGCCATCAAGGCAGTGACGGCCGCGTCGTGCTCGCTCGGTAGGATGTACTCAGGCCAGTCGCTGAGCGCGAGCCGATCGCCAGGGGGCAGCGGCTCTGCGTTGCGCAGGCGGGTGTAGAAGCGCTCTTCGTCCGGCTCGGCGCGACCCAGCACGTGCAGCGCCTGGCACGCGCTCCAAGCGCCATCGGCGTGGCGGACACCGGTGTAGATGCGGCGCAGCAGCTGGTACGGCTCGCTCTGGTACGGATCGCGCTCCACCCACTCGCCCAAGAGCGGCACGGATTCTGCGAAAGAGCCGGCCGCGTCTTCGGCGTACAGGCGCGCCAAGCGCTCCGCCCAGCGCGTGTTCTCCGGCTCCAGCTGATGAGCCTCCGAGCACACCGCGATGGCTTGCTCGGTGCGCTTGAGGTGGCGCTCGTACACGTCCGCCAGCTGCCACAGCGTGGTGAGCAAGAGCTCGCCGTCGCCGGCATCTTGGGCGTGCGTGACGCGCAGCTTCAGTAGGTTCTTCACGCCCTCCCAGTCGCGCGCCCGTTGACGCAGCGCGAGCGCCTCGTCGAGCGCCGGGGTGAGGGAAGGATCGCAGGAGAGGGAGCGATCCAACAGCTCCTGCGCCAGCGCCGTATCCTGCAGCTCACGCGAGGCGATCATGCTCGCCGTGTGCAGGTACTTGGCCTTGTGCTTCTTCTCCTCCACCACGTCCGCGAGCTTGGTGATGACCTCGATCAGGCGTGGCCAGTCTTTCTCCGCGCCGTACAGCTGCATCAGCTTAGCCAAGACATCGCGGTCGTTCGGCTTCTCGCTGAGCGCGAGCAGGTAGCTCTTGGCGGCGTAGTCCGGGTTCTTCAGGCGCGTCGCGGCCAGGTCGCCAATCTGCAAGAGCAACTTGGCGCGCTCCTCGCCCACCGTGCGCTCCAGCTTGCGGTACAGCGTCTCCAGCGCCTGATCGTAGCGACCTAGCGCTGCGTGCGCCTTGGCGATGCTGTCCAGCGGGGACAGATCTCGCGCGTCCGTGTCGAGCGCTCGCTCCATCGCCGCGATGCCCTCGTCTTGCCGTCCGAGCCCGATCAGGGCTTCGCCGCGCAGGCGCTCGGCGCGCGCCGCGTCCGCCAGGCTCAGGCTCGGCCCCAGGCGCTTTAGCAGGTCCTGCGTCAGGGAGTACGTCTGCTCGGGCGCGTCGTGCTTGGACGCCAGCTCCGCCACGGCCAAGAGCGCCTTGGCGTCGTCGGCGAAGAAGCGGCGTAGCCCGTCCACCATCACCATCGCCTTCTCGGCGGCGCCGCTCTTCACGAGCGACTCGATGTACAGGCGCGCCACCTCGGCGGCCTCGCTCAGCTCCATGCCCTCGAGCACGGAGATGACCGGCTCCAGTCGCTTGGCGGCTTCCACGAAGCGCCCGTCGTCGAAGGCGATGCGACCCAGCACGCGCAGCGCGCCCGGCTCGGTCGGGTCTAGGTGGAAGGCCAGCTGCGCCATGGAGCTGGCGCGCTCCGGATCGTGCAAATGTCGCTGGCACAAGACCGCGATCTGACCTGCCAGTTGCGCGCGTTGGTGCTCGCCTTGGGCGCTCTCCAGCTCTTCATCCAAGAGCTCCACCACGCCCGCGTAGTTGCCCATCACCACGTACTTGCTCTTCAGCTTGCCGCGCGCGCTGCCGTCTTCCGGGCAGGCGTCGATGGCGCGCTTGAGCTGCGCGATGGAAGCTTCCAAGTCGCCTTGCTGCTCGAGTAGGGCCGCGGCGCGCTGGTACTGCTCGGCGCGCTCTTTCGGCGTCTTGGCAGCTGCGGCGAGCGCTTCGATCGCGTCGAGCGCGCTCTCCGAGTCGCCGGCCGCTCCGCGCAGCGTGGCCAGCGCGTCCAGCGCGGCTTTGTGCCCGGGCTCCAGCGTGAGCACCAGCTCGTAGGCTTCGATCGCGCGCTGCGGCGCGGAAAGCTCGCTGGCCAGCACGCGACCGAGCGCCAGCGCTGCCTCGAGCCGCAGCTTGTCGTCCGTGCTCTTGTCGATCTGCGTTTGGTACAGGTTCGACAGCTCCACGAACTTCTCGAGCGAACGGTAGTGCCGCGCCAGCTCGCGCCCCGTGTCCGCGCGCCCCGGATCCAGCGCCAGCACCTGCTCCAACGCTCGCGCGGCTTGCTCGTGATCCAAGAACTCTTCGTCCCAGATGCCCGCGATGCGCTCGAGCAGGGTGATCTTCTGGCGCGCGGTGACGGCCAGTCGCTCCTCACGCTCCAGCACGCCGAGCAGCTCTTGGAAGCGGCTCTGCCGGCTGTAGATGCGATCCAGCCCGCGTAGCGCCTCGCTCGACTTGGGATCCTCCGCCAGCACCTGCTGATAAGCCTTCTCGGCCGCCTCCAAGTCGTCGACGTCCACCTCGTAGCCTTCGGCGACCTCGCACAAGAGCGCGTGGCGCTCCTCACCCGAGAGCGTCGCCGCGCGCCCGGACAGCACCGCTAGCGCGCGCTTCGCGTCGCCGGACTGGCGCAGCAGCTCGACCATGCCACGCACGGCGCGTTCGTGCCCCGGGTGCTCGCTGACCACCGCCTCGTACAGCTCCAGGGCCGCCGCCGGGTTGCCCAGCTTGCCGGCCACGATGCTCGCGGCCTCCGCGCGCAGATCGCGCGCCACGTTCGGCGCGGCGACGTCGGCGCGCTTCAACAGCATCTGCGACAGCTCGGCCCACTGCTGAGCCTTGCGATAGATCTGCGAAAGCATCTCGAGCGAGCGCTCGTGGCTGGGCTCGAGCTCCAGCACCTTGTGCAGCCAGGGCAGCGCCAAGTCCGGCCGCTGCACCTTCTCTGCGT
>JAEYOT010000280.1 GCA_023411445.1 Pseudomonadota bacterium | reverse complement strand
CGTGGATGTACTTGGCCGGTAGCTCTTTGAGCTCGGGGACGTAGCGGCGCACGTAGTCACCGTTCGGGTCGAACCGCTTGCCCTGCAAGGTGGGGTTATAGACCCGAAAGTATGGCTGCGCGTCCGTGCCGCAGCCGGCGCACCACTGCCAGCCGGCGTTGTTCTGCGCCCAGTCTCCATCCGTGAGGTACTTCAGATAGTGCCGCTCGCCGAGCCGGTAGTCGATCAGCTGGTGCTTGGTGAGAAAGCTCGCGGCGATCATGCGCGCGCGGTTGTGAACGAAGCCCTCACGGAGCAGCTGGCGCGCGGCGGCGTCCACCACCGGGTAACCGGTCTCGCCGCTCACCCAGGCGTGCCAGCCGGCGTCGTCATCCCGACGCCAAGGAAAGCCGAGGAAGTCCCGACGAAACGGCTGCGTCAAGAGCTCTGGGCGATCCCACAGCGTGGCGTGCGTGAACTCGCGCCAGACAAGCTCGTTCGTGTACGCCTCGAGGGCGCCGGGCTCGCTCGTGAGCACGGCGTGGACCGCGCTCCACAGCGTGCGGATCGACAGCGTGCCGAACTTCAAGTCGGCCGAGAGCCGGCTGGTACTCGAAAGGTCCAGACGGTCTCGCTCTTCCGCATACTGAGCGGCGCGCGACAGGAAGCGTCGGAGGCGAACGCGAGCGTGACGCTCGCCGCCCGGAAGTAGCCGCGGATTGTGCTCCAGGCCCAGCTGCGCGAGCGACGGCAAGGGCGGCGAGCGGTGCGTGATATCCGCGGGCAGCGCGGGCAGCCGCTTCGGCGCCGGCAGTGGTGTCTCGAGCGCGAGCCGTTGCCGGAGCGCGCGCGCGAACGCCGTGAACACGGAGAAAGGTTGCCCGGCGCCATTGCGAATCGTCTCCGGCGCCGCCAGCGTCTCGCCTTCCAACAGCTCGAACGGCACCGAGAGCGCTGCAGTCACCCGCCGGTCGCGCTCGCGGCCGAACGGCTCTGTCCAGCGCTGCGCCAGCACGCGCGTGACACGGAAGCGGCGCGCCAGCTCCGGCACCACCTCCACGCTCTTGCCCTCCGCCAGCAGCAACTGCGAGCCGCGCTGCGCGACGTTCTGCTGCAGTGAGGCCAAGGACTCGAGCAAGAACTGCATGCGGTGCGGCAGCTCCCGAGCGCGCTGCGGCGCGAAAAAGTACGGATCCAGCACGAACAGCGGCACTACCTCGCCCGCTCGCAGCGCGCGCCACAGCGGCGCATGATCGCTGATGCGCAGGTCCTTGCCGCGAAACCAGACCAAGCTGCGCTCAGCGCTCATGGTGCGCTCAATGTACGCGCACGCACGCCGAGGGAGTTAGCCGCAACTTTCGGCACCAGGCGTGGCGTTACGGCTCGCGCGCTCAGCGCTTCGCTCGGCCCAGCTTGTTGATGGCGTAAAGCGCCAGCACGGCCAGGGTCGTCAGGATGGCGGCGAGCGCGGCGGCCTGTGTGTCGCGACCGGCCTGGATCGCGTCGTAGATGGCCAGCGAGGCCGTCTGGGTTTGCCCTGGGATGTTCCCGGCGACCATCAGCGTGACGCCGAAATCTCCCAGCGAGCGGGCGAAACCTAGCGTGAGTCCAGCCAAGATGCCCCTCGAAGCGAGCGGCAACGACACGCGCACGAACGCGCGCAGCGGAGAAGCGCCCAGCGTCGCCGCGGCCTCGCCGAAGCGAGACTCCACGCTCTCGAGCGCGGCTCGGGCCGAGCGCGCCACGAACGGCAACGCCGACAGCGCCGCCGCGATCGTCGCGCCCGTGGCGGTAAACACGATCGAGGAGCCGGTCACCGCTTCGTAGGCCCGCCCCAGCGCGCTGTTTCGCCCGAGCAGCACGAGGAGGTAGTAGCCGAGCACGGTTGGCGGGAGCACCAGGGGCGCGTTGAGGGCCGCGTCGAGCAGCTCTGCCCCGGGGAAGCGCCGGCGCGCGAGCAAGCCGGCCAGCGCCACGCCGCACACCCCGGCGAGCAGCGTGGCCGAGAACGAAACTTGGAACGAGAGCAGCAGCGGTTCCAGCACGCTCAGCTCACGGGGATGCGCACACGAAGCGTGGTGCCACGCCCCGGTGTGCTCTGTAGCGTGAGCTGGCCGCCCAGCGCGCGGACGGCTGCGCGAAACGCGCCCATGCCTACCCCCCGCCCGGAAAGCTCCGTCGTGTGGTCAGCAGTGCTCAGCCCATCGCTGTACAGGGCCTCGAGCAGCTGCGCTTCGGTCTCGTGAGGCAGGCCACGCTCCTGAGCCTTCGCGCGCACCCGCTCGAAGTCGATGCCGCGCCCGTCGTCGGCCAGCTCGATCGTCACGTCGCCGCCCTCCCCGCGCACCGCGATCCGCAAGCGACCGCTCGCGGGCTTACCAGCGCGCATCCGCTCCTCGGGGGACTCAATGCCATGATCCAACGCGTTGCGCAGCGGATGCGTGAAGGCCGCCCAAAACGACGCCCAGCGCTGGCGCTCGAAGCGCACGTCGCCAATGTCCAGAAGCTCGAGCTCCAGCGAACCTTTGCCCAGTCGCTGCGCCAGGCTGCGCGCCTGGTCGCCGAGCCGGCGCAGCCGCACGGTCGCGCGTTCGAGCTTGAGCCGCGCCAGCATGGCTGGCAGATCCGGAGCGCCGCGGCTGGCAGCCTGCAGCAGGGCCTCGAGCTCCGACAGCGCCACCTCCACCACCGGCGCGCTTTCCGTCCCCATGAGCCGCGCCATGCGCTCGGAGAAGTGACGCCAAGCTTGCTCCAGCTCGCGGAGCTCGGACGCCTCCGGCAGGCCAGTGCCGGCGATGATCTTGGTCTCCAGGCGGTGCGCGGCGTCCGCCACGGAGATCACCCCATAAGTAGCCGTGTTGCCCTTCAGCGTGTGCAGCGCGCGCAGCACGCTCGGGCGCTCGCGCCCCTCGCCGCCCAGGACGTGAGCCACCAGGGTGCCGCACTCTTGGAAGAACTCGACCGTGCCGCTGCGGTCCCGCATCAGCGCCTCGAAGGTGCTGATCAGCTCGCGCTGCTCGGCGTCGTGGCGCAGGCGCTCCATCTCGGCGGTCACGTCCGAGACGACCAGCAGCACCCCTTCTAGCTGCTCGCCTTCCAGCATCGCCTTGTAGTCGAGCTGGTAGTGCCGCCCTCGCACCTGAATCCGGCGCGGCATCTGGTCGAGCGCGACCTCAGCCGGAAAGAAGCCCTCGCTCACCTGGTGCCAGCCGTGGCTGAGCCAGCTCTTCAGCGCCGAATCGCTACCGGCCAGGCGATCGGCGAGCTGCTCGCCGCCCTCGGATGCGCCGAACCAGGCGTCGAAGGCGCGTGAGCGCTCCGGCGCCAAGGTTCCATCCGGCTTCACCGTCGCCAGCCCCTGTTCAACGTTATCCAGCACCAGCCGCATCGCCTGATTGCGCACCGACAGCTCGGCGGTGCGCTCCTCGACCAAGCGCTCCAAGTTGTCTCGGTGCTGCTTAAGCTCTTCATCGCGGGTCTGGATACCGGCGAGCATCTCGTTGAAGGCGTCGGTCAAGCGGCCCAGCTCGTCGTCGCTGGTCTTGATCGCGCGCACCTTGAAGTCCTTCTCCGTGCGCACCCGCTCGGCGGCTTGCGAAAGATTGCCCACCGAACGCGAGACGCCGATCGCGATCCACCCCGCGAGCAGCGCCGAGATCACGATCACGCTACCGCCGAGGCTATAGGAAATGCTCAGGGCCCGCTGCGCCGCCGCCACTTTGTCGAGCGCCGCGCTCTTGACGGCTTCGTTCAGCTCCACCTCCAAGCTGCGCAGCCGCTGGATCTTGTCCCCCTGCACGCGAAACCACTCGTTGGGATCCACACCGAACTGGTCGTCGACGGCTTCGAGCGCGATCTTGCGCAGCGCGGCGGAGCGCTCTTGCTCCGGGCCTGACCAAATCGCGCTGAAACGACGGGTAACGCCGTCGCTGGCGTTGACCTCCAGCACACGGATGTAGTCCGCCTCCTGCGTGGTGAGCGTGACCAGCTGCTTAAAGGTGCCGGGCGGAAACTCATTCCGCGCGAAGACGTGCGCGAGCAGCCCGTGCTCCTGGCTGGAGCGCTCCTTGATCTCCATGGTGTACACCAGCGCGGAGATGGCGCGCATCATCTCACCATCGTCGCTCAGCTGGCTGAGCGCGGCGGTCGCGCTGATCAGGCTGCGCGTCGTCCGCTCGTAGCGCTCGAACCAGTGCGAGAAGTCGGCCGTGCGCGCGAGGTCGCGCTCCGCGGTCAGCTCGCTCAGCTGAGCTTGCGCAGCCTTTAGATCGCGAGCAAGCCGCGCCGGCAGTGTCGCCACGTCACGCTGCGCCAGGAAGGCCGCGAGAGCGCGACTGGCGCGGTCCGTCTGCTCGAAGCGTCGCCGGAGCTCGGGCGCGTCTGAGGCCTTCTGCCCCAGGCGCAGGGAGAGCTCGCTGCGCTCAAACTGCAGCTCGTGGACGAGCTTGCTCATGTGCGCGGAAAGCCGCGCCAAATCTTCGATCGAGCCGAGAGCGGCGGCGCTCTGTGCCCGCCGCTCGGCGTCGCGCGAGACCAGCGCCGCAAGCATCAACGCCCCGAGCACCGGCACTCCCGCCAGCAGGATCAGCTTCAAGCGGATGGGGAGTCGGCGCAGCATGCAGCAAGGGTCGGCCGCGCTCGCCGAGCAACGGCCTGCGGGCGCCCGGGGCTAAGCCGAGCCGTAGGCTAGGCCGATTGCGCCGCATTCGTCGCGGATTTTCGCGCCGGCCCGGCGGCTCGGGGAGCACTCCCATCCGAGGTGACACATGGTAGTCTGCGCCCAGAGGGCGGGGCGTGCGCGCCCCGAGCGCGAATTTGCCCGGAGACTTCGACGATCCCATCAATCGATCGCGGCGTGACCTGGAGCGCGTCAGCACGTTCTTGTCGTCGATCGTCGAGAACATTCCAGCCATGATCTTCGTCAAGAACGCCGAAACCCTGCGTTTCGAGCTGTTCAACAAGGCCGGCGAGGACCTCCTGGGCATCCCGCGAGAGTCCATGCTCGGCAAGGCAGACACGGACTTTTTCCCGCCCGATCAGGCAGCGTTCTTCGAGGAGAAAGACCGAGGAGTGCTCGCCGGCGGCAAGCTGGTGGACATCCCGCTCGAGCCGATCGACACGCGCGCCGGTCGACGCTGGCTGCACACCAAGAAGATCCCAGTGCTGGACAAGGACGGCGTTCCACGCTTCCTGCTCGGCATTTCGCTGGATATCACCGAGCGCCACGAGGCCGAGGAGGCGCTGCGCCGCGCGCAGGACGAGCTGGAGCGGCGCGTGGTCGAGCGCACGCGTGAGCTATCGCTCACGGTCGCGCGGCTAGAGCGCGAGATCGCCGATCGAGAGCGAGCGGAGCGGGCGCTGCAGGCTAGCGAGGGCCAGCTCCGCCACGCGCAGAAGATGGACGCGGTCGGCAGGTTGGCAGGCGGTGTGGCGCACGACTTCAACAACATGCTGTCGGTGATCTTGGGTCACGCCGAGATGGCGCTCACCCACGTCCAGGACGACGGCGAGCTGCGTGAATCGCTGGACACGATCAAGCAGGCAGCGCTGCGCTCGGCTGGGCTCACGCAGCAGCTGCTCGCCTTCAGCCGACAGCAAGTAGTAAGCCCTCGGCTGCTGGACTTGCGACAGCTGGTGCGTGAGTTCGAGAAGATGCTCGAGCGCGTGATCGGCGACGATATTCGGCTCGAGATCGTGCTGGGCCAAGAGCCTTGCCCGCTGCGCGCCGATCCCGTGCAGCTGGAGCAGGTGATCTTGAACCTGGCCATCAACGCGCGGGACGCCATGCCCTCCGGCGGTCGGCTCCGCATCGAGACCAAGCTGACCACGCTCGGCCCCGAGCACGTCTTCGCCTACCCACAAGCGAAGCTTGGCCGGCACGTGGAGCTCAGCGTCAGCGACGAGGGCACCGGCATGGACCGCGACACGCTGCGTCGCATCTTCGAGCCGTTCTTCACGACCAAGGCCGAGGGGCGAGGCACTGGGCTCGGCCTCTCCACGGTCTACGGCATCGTGCAGCAGAGCGGCGGCTCCATCGCGGTCGACAGCGAGCCGAACCGTGGCTCCACCTTCCACGTCTACTTGCCGGTCGCGCCGCCCGGCAAGGATTCGCTCCTGGCCGACGACCGGGGACCGGCCAAGCGCGGCACCGAAACCGTGCTGGTGGTGGAGGACGAGCCAGAGGTGAGGCGGATTTGCGCGCTCACCCTACGCACGCTCGGTTACCAAGTGTTGATCGCCGAGCACCCCGAGGACGCGGTGAAGCTGTGCGCGAGTCGAGAGCAGCAGATCCACGCGCTGCTCACGGACGTGGTCATGCCCGGCACCTCCGGTCTTACGCTGGTGGATCGCCTGCGCGCGCTGCGACCGGGCTTGAAGGTCCTGTTCATGTCCGGCTACACGGATCGGCAGATCGTGGACGTGTCCAAGTGGCATCGCTCGGCCGCCTTCATTCACAAGCCGTTCACGCCCGACGGCCTCGGCCGACAGCTCCGACAACTGCTCGACACGGACGTGGCCTAACACCACGCATCGGCTTGGGATTCCTGCCCTATTCGGGGCGATCCTGCGCTAAGCAAGCGAGGATGAAGCTTCGCAAGCGGGTCGTGATCATCGGCGGCGGCTTCGGGGGCCTCTCCGCCGCGCGCGAGCTGGCGCGCGAGCCCGTCCACGTCACGCTCGTGGATCGCTCGAACCATCATTTGTTCCAGCCCCTGCTGTACCAGGTCGCCATGGCCGGGCTCTCGCCGGGGGAAATCGCGGTACCGATCCGCGCGGTGCTGCACCGGCAAGAGAACGTGCGGGTGCTGCTGGCCGAGGTGACCGGCATCGATTTCGCCGCGCGACGGGTGCTCATGCGCGAGGCGCTGCCGCTGGACTACGACTACGTCGTGATCGCGACCGGCGCCGAGAACAGCTACTTCGGTCACGACGACTGGGCGCGGGTCGCTCCTGGCCTGAAAGACTTGGACGACGCGATCGAGATCCGCCGGCGCGTGCTGTTGGCGTTCGAGGCCGCCGAGCGCGAGCCCGATCCCACGGTGCAGCGCCAGCACCTCACGTTCGTGGTGATCGGCGGTGGCCCCACCGGCGTGGAGCTGGCCGGCGCCATCGCTGAGCTGGCAACGTTCGTGCTAGCGCGCGATTTTCGCGCCATCCAATCGGACGCCACGCGCGTCGTGTTGGTCGAGGGCAGCGAGCGCGTGCTGTCGAGCTTCGACGCCAAGCTGTCCGCCGAAGCCGCCAAGAGCCTGACCGCGATGGGCGTGGAGATCCGCACCGGTCTCCGCGTCACCGCCATCGACGAGGCCGGCGTCAGCTGCGGCGGCGAGCGCATCTCTGCGTCCACGGTGCTGTGGGCTGCGGGCGTGCGCGGCTCGGGTCTGTGCCAGAAGCTGGGCTTGCCGGTCGACCGCGGTGGTCGCGTGCCGGTCGAGCAGGACTGCTCGGTCAAAGATCACCCGAACGTGTTCGTGATCGGCGACGCCGCATCCTTCGTACCGGAGGGTGGTTCGCACGGCTTGCCCGGCGTGAGCCCGGTGGCGATGCAGCAGGGGCGCTTCGTCGCTCGGCAGATCGCGCGCAGCCTGAGCGGCGCCCCGCGCCAGCGCTTTCGCTACCGCGACAAGGGCTCCATGGCCACCATCGGCCGCAGCCGCGCGGTCGCGCAGGTCGGCAAGCTGCAGCTGAGCGGCTTTCTAGCCTGGATGGCGTGGCTCGTGGTCCACATCTTCTACCTGATCGATTTCCGAAACCGCGTCGTGGTGCTGCTCGATTGGGCGTGGGCCTACTTCGCGTACAAGCGCGGCGCGCGGCTGATCACCGGCCATCGCCTGACCGCCGGTACGCCGGCAGCCGCGACGGCCGCGGCGCAAGCCGCCACTGCCGCGCCCCCGCACGATGGTGCGAGCACGGCGCGCGAGCTAGCCGCCAGCGCGGCTCCAGCGCGCTAAGAGCCCGCCGCAGCGGCCGGCGGGATGCGCGACATCGCAAGCTCAGTCATCGCCGTGATGGTGAGCGACGGGTTGACGCCGATGTTGGCGGAGATCGCCGAGCCATCGCACACGTAGAGCCCGGGATAGTGATGCACTTGGTGGTCGGCGCCGATCACGCCGTCGGCGGCGCTCGCCCCCATCGAGCAGCCGCCCAGGATGTGCGCCGTCGTGGGCGCGTCGAGCAGCGCCTCGTTGATGGCGCCGAGTGGGATCGCGTTCGTGCGCTCAGCCACCTTGCGCGCGACCAGGTTCGCTGCCGGAATGTAGGTGGGCGGAGCGACTTGACCCGGCGGCAGCTCGCTCACGAGGCGCTGCCGGAACGGCCACCACCACGGTCGCTGGAGCTTCACGCGCAGGTGATTGTCCGCGGGCTGCATGGCGAGCAAGATCATCGTGCGCTTGGCCCAGCCCCACGGCACTTGTGTGCGCACGAAATCCAGCGGATGCCGCAACATTTGGCCGATGAAGCGCAGTAGACGGCGCACGCGGCCGCCGTGACCGTCGACCATCAACGTAGCCAGGCGCCCCATCGCGTCCTGCCCGGCACCGTAGCGCACGATCTCCACGTGCGTCTGTGGCTCCGGGTAGAAGCCGCTCGTGATCGCGATGCCGCGCGAGTTGTCGTTGGCGTCGTCCCGCGCCAGCGCGCCGACGATGGCCTCGGAGTTGGTGCGCACGTAGTCGCCCAGGCGATCGCTCAGCTCGGGCAGCGAGCCGCGTTGCTTGCACTTGAGCAAGAGCGGCACCGTGCCCAGCACGCCGCCCGCCAACACCACGCCGCGCGCGCGCAGGGTCGGGTTGCGACGACCAAACGGTCCCGTGCGCTTGCTGGCCACCACGTAACCACCCTCGGGGTGCGGCGTCACGTCCGTCACGGTCGTCAGCGGCTGGACCTGCGCGCCGCGCTTCTCCGCCAAGTACAGGTAGTTCTTGTCGAGGCTGTTCTTGGCTCCGATGTTGCAGCCCACCATGCAGCCGCCGCAGTACGTGCAGCCCACGCGTTCCGGCCCTTCCCCGCCGAAGTACGGATCGGCGACCGGCTTGTTCGGCTCACCGAAGTACACGGCGACCTCCGGTTGGTGGAACGTCTCCGCCACGCCCAGCTCGCCGGCCACGGCGCGCAGCGTCTGATCGCCAGGGCCTAGAAAACGTGAAGGGACGGCGCCCAGCATCTTCTTCGCGAGCGCGTAGTAAGGGGCCAGCCGAGCCTTCCAGTCATCCAGACCGGCCCAGCGCGGATCTTCGAAGAACGCTGGTGGCGGCTCGAGCAGCGTGTTCGCGTAGACCAGCGACCCGCCCCCCACGCCCGCTCCGGACAGCACCATCACGTTCTTGAGCAGCGTGATGCGCTGAATGCCATAAAACCCGAGCGTTGGCAGCCACAGGAACTTGTGGAGCAGCCAGTTCGTCTTCGGGAACTCGCCGGTGCGCCAGCGCTTCCCCGCCTCCAGCACCAGCACACGGTATCCCTTCTCGCTCAGGCGGAGAGCGCTGACCGAGCCGCCGAAGCCGCTGCCGACGACGATGAAGTCCGCGTCGTACTCGGCGGCGCGGGCTGCAGTCACAGAAACTGCATCTCCACCATGTCCCAGGTCTCGTACTTGCCGCCCTGCTTGCGCTCGAGCTCGGCGCTGTCGACGCGCGTCCGGAGCTCGTGAATCTCGAACAGGTCGTCCAGGTCACGCCGGAGCTCGGACGGCGGCGTGCGTACGTCCTCCGTGTCGATCGTGTAGAGCGTCATGGCAAGCTCGCTCTCGCTCACCTCGATCACGCTGTAGCCGTTGCGGCCGAGCTCCTGAAAGGCAAGGTGGGGGTTCGGGCGCGCGCCGCGATCCGCGAGCAGGAGGCCTACGTTCTGGACCAGCGCCTGCACGTCCATCGGCAGCGAGCCGTCCTGCACCAACGCGCCGCGAATGCCGTCCAGCCAAGTCGTGGAGGAGACGCTACCGGTCGTGAGCTCCACCACGCGCGTCTCCGGATCTTCTTCGAGGCACGGCGTGCCGGCCAAGAAGCAGTGCAGATCTCCGGAGAGCACGACCACGTTACCTGCGGCGGCCAGCTCCTTGATCAAGGCGGCGCGCTCGTTGGGAAAGCCGTCCCAGTCCTCGGCCGAGATGGAGATGCGCTGCTGCAGCTCGAGCGGCGCCGGCTCGTACCCAGTGAGATCGACGTGGCGAGACTGCAGCACGATCTCGCTGCCCCACACCTTGAATGTCCGCTTGGAGCGCTTGATGGTGTCGAGGAACCACGCGCGCTGCTTCGCCCCCATCAAAAGCTCGCTCTTGCCGTCGCTCTCCTCGAGCAGCTTCTGCGCGAGCGCTCGGAAGGGTCGCACGCCGACGACGTAGCGCGAGCCCAGCCGAGAGAACTCGCTCGACTTGAGCAGCGAGTGGTACGCATAGCCGCGCTCCAGCGCCGGATCTTGCAGGTCGATGGGCGCTAGCTTCGAGCCGAGCGCTTCCAGCGCGCCGTTGATCCACACGGCGCTGACGTTGCCGCCGACTTTGTCCGCCGTGATGTCCAGCTCCTCGGCACCTGCCACGATGGCGTCGCGGTAAGCCCCGTCTTCGAGCTCGTCGATGTCGACGTAGGGCACCGCATCCGGCGGCAGCTCGCCCTGCTGTGCTTCCAGCTCGGCCTGGGTCAAGAACACGGCGCCGGGTGGCGCGTCCTCCGGCACCAAATGATCCGGGCGGAAGCGCCGCAAGTCCGTGATCACGAGCTCCAAGTGCTTGCCGAACACGAAGCTGCGGTAGAGCGCGAAGTTGCTGGGAAAGTCCGCCCGTTTGTCGAGCCTGGCGGCCGGCGCCGTGTCGTAGTCGATCGGCATGTACTCGAAGTACGCCTGATCGGCGGCCAGCCGGCGCTTGGGTGAGCTCTCGTCGCTGCGGCCGTCGAGGTACGTGGAGACGTCACCGTGGCAGTCGTCCGAGAACTCGTGGTCGTCCCAGATCGCGATGATGGGGTGCCGTTCATGCAGGGCCTGCAAGTCCGGATCACTGCGGTACGTCTTGTACAGGTCGCGGTAGTTGCTGAGCGACTGCGCGGCCAAGAAGCGACCGCCAGCGCGCCCCAACTCGAGCGCCTCCTCTGGCGCGCTGAACACCACCTCGCGCTCGTCCGTCGGGGCTTGAAACGACGGATCGCCGACTGTTTCGTACACGTAGTCCCCCAAATGCAGCACGAAATCCACGTCCTGCTCGGCGACGTGGCGGTGCACGTGGAAGTACTTACCGTTGTAGTCCTGGCAAGAGATCACCGCAAACTTCGGCTTCACGTCGGCGTCCGCCGCCGGCGCCGTGAGGGTACGGCCGACACGCGTCTGCGCGACGCCAGCGCCCGTGTCGTAGCGGAAGCGGTAGTAGTAGCGCGTCGCCGGCTGAAGCCCGCTCACCCGCACGAGCAGGCAGTGATCGGCGTCCGGCCCCGTCGTCAGCGAGCGCGCCTCGGCCGTCAGCGACAGCGGGCGGGTGAACTCCTCGTCTTCGCTCATGCTGAGCTCGACGAGCAAGTCTTCGTCCCGCCGCTCCGCATCCTCTACCCTCACCCACAGCACCACGCTCTCAGGGCGCGGATCCCCAGAGGCGATGGATTGCGGGAAGTAGCGAGCGCTGCTCTCCTCGGGCAGCAGCCCGACCTCGACGCCCTCTCGGTAGCAGGCGGCGGGCGCGACCGCGCTCGCCACCACGAAGGACATTTTGAGGACGTCTCGACGGCTGCGGAGCTGACTCATCGCCGGGCAGCTTACCTCATGAGCTTGAGGTTGAAATTGGCGGTGCCGAGCGCGCCGTAGAGCCTGACCCACAGTAGCAGGTAGCTCTCCAGCCCGCGTGAGGCCGAAATGTCGCCCAGATCCACGATCTTTTGCCAGCCGAACCAGTCACGTAGCAGCTTCGCCACCTGCTCCTTGGCCGCCGGATCGTTACCGGCGATCAGCGCCTCGTGGTCACCGGCTGCGACGCTCTGGGGCTCGATCATGACCGAAGCGGCCACGTGATTGAGCGCCTTCACCACCTTGCTGTCCGGCAAGGCGCGCTGCGCTTGCTCGCCGAGCGAGTCCGTCACGCCCGTGAACAGCGACGGGGGGAAGCCCTTGCTGAAGTCCAGCGGATTGGTGACGTCGATAACGAGCTTCCCCTTGAGGCCGGCGGAGGCAGACGTCAGCGCGGCGATCGAGCCTTGCCCGGAGGTGCAGTTGAAGGCGAGCTCGCCAAACAGCGCCGCCTCCGCGAAGGTACCGAGCGACGCGCGCTCGCCGGCAGCTTGGGCCCAGGCCGCGCCCTTTTCACTCGTGGTGCTGCGCGAGCCCATCTTCACCTCGTGACCGAGCGCGATCAGCTTGCTGCCGATCGTGCTGCCCACGCTACCCGTACCGAGCACTGCAATTTTCATGGTTCACTCCATTGCTACGCTGCGAGCACAGCGGAATCTACCGCATTCGCCGCAGCACGGCAGCGTCAGTCTGGCGCCGGCTTGACGCGTGCCGCGCATCGAAGGATGGGACGGGGACATGCGACTTCCTCAGCTCATTGTCCTGACGTGCCTCACCCTATCCGGTCTGGCTTGCTCGCAGCAGCAGCAGCCGGTGACGGCAGCTTCGGGCGATCAGCCCGCTTACGCCGAGCAGTACCCCACATTGCTGGCCAACCTGCGTACCCGCTTCGCTGCGGACGAAGCCAAGGTCCAAGGGGCCCTGCCGCACCTGCAGCCAGCCGCTGACAAGCTCAGCAAGTCCGACCCGGAAACGCTGGCACAGCTGTTCGAGCTCGCGGACGAAGAAGGCAGGTCCGGCGCGTACGCCAACCAAGCCCTCGAGGCCGAGACGGTGACGCGCTTTTGGACCGAAGAGAAGACACCGCTGCACCAAAAGATCGCCGGAGCCGTGGCCTACCAGGGCCGGCAGAAGTCATGCGCCAAGGAGTGCTCGGACGATCTCGGCGGCGTGGCAGCGGGCGCGAGCGATCGCGCCGTGGAAAAGCAGCTGGAAGAGCGGCAGCAGCGCCTCGGCGAGGTGCATCGCTTCGTGGAGGACCACGAAGAGCAGCTGACGAAGCAGAACCTGGACGCGGCGGAGAAGCAGGCCAATGCCATCGCCCAGCTCAGCCACCTGGCGTACGTGCGGCTGGAGCTGTACCGTCGCGAGCTGGAAGCTCAGCTGGCGGAAGCCAGCAGCGTGCGTTCGACGTTGGAGCGCACGCAGAACGAGAGCGACGAGGTCTTGGCCGATGCCAAGGCCTCCAAGAGCCGTCGCGCGCTGGCGGAGAAGCGCAAGGCTGGCGCCTTCGCAGCGAGCGCCGCGCTGGACAGCGAGGTGGAGCAAGGCCAAAAGGCGCTGCACGAGATGGAGCAGCGCCAACGCCAGCTCATCGCCGACTACGAGAAGGCGCTCGAAGCCCTGATCGATGGCTTGGAAGCCAAAGCCAAGAAATAGCGGCTCAGTACTTGGGCCGCGCCAGCGCAAGCTCCAGCGACAGCCCCTGTACGAAGGCGCTCTCATCACCGAGCCAGCGCCAACAATACTCACTGAACGCGCTCACGCCCAGGCGTGCGGCTCCGAGCCAGAGCCACGCGCCTGCGCCCACGCGCGGTGAGAACATCCCGACGCTGAAGCCGTCGCCGTAGCTCACGTGCAGCGTCGTGACGCCGACGCGCACCATCGCCTCGAGCGCGCCGACTCGCAGACCGCTCTCCAGGTGGTAGCGGGAGAGGTGAAGGCCCAGCGCGTCGTCGGGCACGAAGCGCAGCTCGAAATCTTGCATGCCGCCGACCGCGAACGCCCCCGGCAAGAGCGCGAGCGACTCCCCTCCGGACAGCGCGTAGCC
>JAEYOT010000273.1 GCA_023411445.1 Pseudomonadota bacterium | reverse complement strand
TCACCGTAGCGACGAGCCACTCTGCGGCGCTCGAGCCCCCCATCCCGGAAGAACCGCCGAAGAAGCAGCCGCGGCTCGTGAACACGCCGCCGCTCGTCTCTACCGACGCTCCTCCTCCTCTGATCTGGAACTGGCCGACCTTCTCGACGACGGACTACGTGATCACCGCGACCGGCGCGGCCATCACGCTGGGCACCGCCATCATCAAGCCGCGCTCTCGGCACGCGCTCACCGGTCCCATCGGCTTCGACGAAGAGGTGAGGAAGGCGCTACGCGGGCGCCGGCTCGCGGATCGCTACCGCTTCCGCGATGCTTCGGACGTCGGCCTCTCGCTGGCGGTGACCTGGCCATTCGTGACCGATGCCTTGACCACCGCCTGGTGGTATCGCGGCAGCCGCGAAGCCGCCGCGGAGATGGCCTTGATCAACTTGCAAGCGCTCGCCATCGCGGGCGCCGTGCAGGGCGCGACCAACGTGCTGGTCAGCCGCGAGCGCCCGTTCGGTCAGGACTGCGGCAAGGGAGAGCTGCCGTCGGACGCAGTAGACTGCGAGGGCAGCTTTCACTACCGCAGCTTCTTCAGCGGTCACTCGGCGTTCAGCTTCACCGGCGCCGCGCTGGTGTGCATGCACCACTTGGAGCTCGAGCTGCTGGGTCCGCCGTGGGACGCCTTGAGCTGCGCCGCCGGCTACGGCGTGGCCGCGACCACCGCCACGTTCCGCGTCGTGGCGGACGTGCACTACTTCAGCGACGTGCTGCTCGGCGCCACCGTCGGCACGCTGGTCGGCTACGGCGTGCCGCTCCTTCACTACCGCTCGTTTGGCGGGTCCAGCCGGGCGCGCAACGCCAGCGCCGTGCCGGATCTGGAAATCCGCCTCGTGCCCTCGCCCGGCGGCATCGGCTTGATGGGGGCATTCTGATGCGCGGCCGCCTCCTGGCGCTCAGCTTGACCCTGGTCGGCAGCTTCGCCACGAGCGCGCGCGCCGCGGAGCCCTCCGGCGAGCGCTTCCCCGACGCCGAGCCGCCGCTCTCGGTGCTACCCACTCCGGAAGACGCGCTGGTGGATCCGAAGATGGCGCGCTCCTGGGGCACGCTGCCGCCGCGCTGGTTCCTCGCCACCACGGTCGACATGGGCTTCGTCTACCTGCGGCCCCGCGCGTCGGTCGGCTACGGTCGCCCCTACACGCAGTGGGTGGGCATCGACGCCAACCCGATCGCGAAGACGAGCGGGCTCGGCCTCTACGGCGGCGCGCGCTTGGAGATCCCCCACTTCGACCTGCGCATCGGCTCTCGCTACTTTTACTCGTTCGAGTACTCCTACCTGGAGCCTCAAGCGCGCTACGAGCGCATCGAGCTGGAGCGTCGCGCCGAGAGCCACGCGAGCACGCTGACCCACGAGGCCGAGCTCGATATCACCGCCGATCTAGGCCCCGGCAAGCTGCTGCTGCGCGGCAGTGTGTCTTACGTCACAGGCGTGCCGGAGGGGAAGCTGGTGTACGAGGACACGCTGCACATCATCGTGGATCCGCCGCTGGTCTGGCGCACGCGCCTGTCGTGGGCGTACACGTTCGGGCTGCGTAAGCAGCACTCTATCGGCCCCGCGGTGGACTTGCTGGACGTGCCGAAGCGCGAGAATTCGCGCACCGTGCGGGTCGGGCCGATCCTGCGCATGCAGCTGTCGCGACGGGTGGACGTGCGCGGCAGCTTCATCTTCACGGTGTTCAGCCCGGATCGCATCGGCCTGCGCGGTGGTGACTTCACCGAGCTCGGCTTGCGCTACCGCTGGGCGAGCGAGTGAAGGGGCCGCGCACGGCAGCGCTCAGGCACGCGCCGTGACCGGAGCGGGACGCCACGCCGGGAGCTCCACGCGCAGGTGCGCGCCCGCTGTGCGCGGGAGAAACGACGCCTGACCGGCGTGCGCAGCCGCGATGTGTCGAATCAAGGCCAGCCCCATGCCGTGCCCCGGCGCCGGCGCCCCAGTGATGCGATAAAACGGCTCGAAAACGCGGGCTCGCTCGCTCTCCGCCACGCCCGGGCCCTCATCGATCACATCGAGCACCACCCGCTCGCCTGCCTCCCTGAGCGTGACCGTGACCGGCGCGGGCGCGGAGAACTTGAGCGCGTTGTCCAGCGCGTTATCGATGAGCGAGCGCAGCAGCGTCGGATCACCGCGCACCATGCCTTCGTCGGCTACCTCCACGCGCAAGCGCTGGGCGAGCTCGGCGCCCCTGCCCGCGACCGCCTCCGCGAGCAAGTCCGCGAGCGCCACCGCCTCGCCCTGCGCGCTGTCGCCCACCGGGGCGGCCAAGAGGAGCAGGCGCTCCAAGAGCGCGCTCAAGTGCGCCACGCGTTGCCCGATGCGCGTGAGCGCCGCGCGCTCCACCTCGGACGAGGCTTCTTCGATCACCAGCTCCAGCTCCGCGCGGATGGCCGTGAGCGGCGTGCGCAGCTCGTGCGCCGCGTTGGCGGCGAAGGTCTGAGACTGCGCGAGCAGGGCGCGTCCCTGTTGCAACAAAGACCACAGCGCCGCGCGGATCTCCTCCACCTCCGCCGTCGGCATCGGCTCGCTCAGCTCCGTCGGCACTGGCAGCCCGGGCCGCACTCCGCGCAGGAGCTGATACAGGCCGTGCAGCGGCCGCAGCGCCCAGCGCGTCAGCAAGATCGAAGTCAGCGCCGCCAGCAGCGCGCCTACCGACAACGCCGTCAGGCCCGAAACTGCGTAGATCCAGCGCAGCCCTGCGTCGTTCCAATTCTCGGCCGCGACCAAGACGTAGCCCTCGAAGGCCAGCCCGCAGCCGCGCGAGCGCCCACCGAGCAAGCCGTGCGTGCGGCACTCGCCCGGCGGGACCGGCTGCACCCACGCGTCGCCCGCCAGTAGCTCTTCCTGCTCGAAGATGGCCAGACGAATGCCGCTGGTCACGAGCTCGGCGTTCTCGTCCTCCACCGTCTCCGCAAGCGTGTCGCCGCCGCCCTCTTCGCGATCCTCCAGCAGCTCATTGGCCAGGATCGTCGTGGCGCCGCGCAGGCGCGTGTCGGCTTGCTCGGTCACCAAGTGATCGATCGCCACGATGGCGACCAGCAGCGCCAAGGCAGCAGAAATCGCGGCGCTCAGCGCGGTCGTGGCGATGACGCGAGCCGTGAGCCGCTGCCCCACCCTACTCACCCAGGACATAGCCCTCGCCGCGCACGGTCCGGATCAAATGCTGGTCCAACTTGCGGCGAATCCGCGCGATCAGCGTGTCCAAGCTCTGGCTGTTGGCCTCGTTCACGTCGCCCCACACCGCGTCGAGCAGCTCGCTGCGCGACACCACGCGCCCCTTGCGCGCCACCAAGAGCTCCAAGATGGACCACTCGCGCGCCGTGATCGGCGCCTCCGTTTCGCCCACCCACGCGCGACGCCCGGAGAAATCCACCACCACGCCGTCGCGCTCGTAGCGAAACACGCGCGGCCCACCACGGCGACGCCCCAGCGCGCGCACCCGCGCCCTCAGCTCCGCGACCGCGAACGGCTTGCTCAAGTAGTCGTCGGCGCCTGCGTCCAGCGCCTGCACGCGCGACGCGACCGCGCTCTGCGCCGTCAGCACCAAGATCGGCAAGTCCACCCCCGAGCGCCGCAGCTCAGCGCACAGGTCCTGCCCCGAGCCATCCGGCAAGCTCAGATCCAACACCCACATGTCGAACGACTGCGTGAGCTGCGCCTGCCTCGCCTCCGCCACGCTCCCCGCGCTCGTCACGTGATGCCCGTCTCGCTCCAGCGCACGCCCTGCCAGCTCGCGCACCTCCGGGTGGTCATCGACGAGCAGGATGCGCATGCCGGCAGCATAGCCCGCCCCAAATCCGCAATGTATCCGGTGACTTCGAGCGTCAGATCCCCAGTTCAGGTCCCGTTCAGGTTCAGGCCCCAGTCTGCTTGCGTGGAGACGGCATTCTTCGATCAGCGCCGCCACCACGACCTAGGAGCCCGACCATGAAACGCACCCTCTTTACGTCCCTCCTCCTCGCCGGCACCACCCTGACCAGCCTCGCGCTCGCGCGCGACATCACCTTCGACCAGCTCCCGCCCGCCGTCCAAGCCACCGCCACGCGTGAAACCCAGGGCGGCACCATCACGGACATCGAAGC
>JAEYOT010000261.1 GCA_023411445.1 Pseudomonadota bacterium | reverse complement strand
GGTCGACACCGGCGCGACCGTGGTGGTGGTCGAGCACGACCTTCAGGTCATCGCTGACAGCGACTACGTGGTCGACCTCGGCCCCGGCGCGGGGGACGACGGCGGGAAGGTGGTCGTCACGGGGACGCCTGCGCAGGTGGCAAGCTTGCGTCACGGCGTCACTTCCGCGTATTTGCGCGCAGCGCTGGCACGGAGCTGACGTCCGCTGGGCGGTGGGGCGTGATTTTTCACGCCCCCTGACTGCAATTCTGTAGCGGCCGGGCGTGGAAACGCTCGTCTTTTCCAAGGCTTCCGCCGGAGTTAATTGAGGGAACGTGGCCGTGCCGCAGCGGCGCCGCGGCCACACTGGAACCGGTACCAGACAGGCGGTGACGGCGATGAGAAGGGTAGCAATCTCGATCACGGCAGCGCTAGCGCTGGCCTCCACGGCTGGTTGCGGCAGCAGCGAGACGGCAGGGCCGGGCGGCTCGACCAGCAGCGCCGGAGCTTCCGCTGCAGGCGGCAGCGGGAGCGGCGGCGGCAGCGGTGGCAGCCCAAGCGCAGCCGATCCCAAGACCTGCGTGCCCGGCATCCCGGCTACCTCACAAATCCCGCGCTTGAAGAACGCGGAGTACGACGCAGTCGTCCGCGATCTGCTCGGCGTCACGACGCTGGCTTCGGCGAGCAACGCCGCGCCCTCGTCCCTGCTCGTCCCGGACTTCGACGGCAGCCTGACGGACATCGCGTGGAACGGCTACCTGGTCGCCGCCGAGCGCATCGCGGCCGAGGTGATGGCGGGCCCCGCGCGGAGTCGCTTCATCACGTGTCAGCCCGGCGAGGGCACGTGCCTCACGGATACGATCAAGAGCTTCGGGCGCAAGGCGTTCCGCAGGCCGCTCACGGACACGGAGGTGGCAAGCTTCGAGCGCCTAGCCAAGCTCACGCCCAGCGGCACGCCGGACGAAGTCGCAGAAGCCGTGCTGTTCGCGCTGCTGGCCTCGCCCTCGTTCTTGACGCGGGCTGAGCTGCAGCAGGAACAGGAGGGAGCGGCGTTCAAGCTCTCCAGCCACGAGGTGGCGAGCCGCCTCTCCTTCTTGCTGTGGGGCTCGCTCCCCGACGAGGCGCTGAGCGCCGCCGCGGACGCGGGGCAACTAGCAAGCCGCGAGCAGATCCGGGCGCAGGCCGAGCGCATGGTGCAGGTGCGCGAGAAGACAGGCCCCGTCGTGCGAGCCTTCCATCGCTTCTACGCGGACATCTACGAAGGGTCGCACTGGGGCGCGCTGGATCACGACACGACCGTGTTCCCCAAGTACTCGCCCCAGGTGCGCCAGCCCATGCTGGCTGAATTGGACGCGTTCTTCGAAGAAGTGGCGTTCACCTCTGGCTCGTTCGCGGAGCTACTCTTGAGCGACGTGGGCTTCGTGACGCGCGCGACGGCGCCGCTCTACGGGCTCGACGCCGCGAGCTACGGCGACGAGCCGACGCGCGTGACGTTCCCAGCTGGGGAGCGACCGGGCTTTTTGACGCGCATCGGCTTCCTCGGCTCGTTCTCGAGCCACTCCACCACGAGCCCCATCCTGCGCGGCGCCTTCATCACGGGCCACGTGCTCGGGCAGGAGGTCGGGGCACCTCCGCCCGGCGCCACCGACACGCCCATCCCGCCCGGCGACTACACCACGCAACGCCAGCTGGTAAACGCGCTCACGTCGCCGCCGAGCTGCGCGGGCTGCCACGGCACGTTCATCAACCCGCCCGGCTTCGTGCTCGAGCGCTTCGACGCGGTGGGCGACCTGCAGACCCAAGATCCGCTGGGTGGACCAATCGAAGCCAGCGCGGAGGTGTACTTCGGCAGCGGCAACGTCAAGACGATCTCTACGCCGCTCGAGCTGATGACAGAGCTAGCAAGAACGCCGGGCGCCGCGCGCCACTACGCCGAGCGCTGGGTGGCCTACGCCACGGGCCGCACGCCGAACGGCAACGACGCCTGCGCGGTGGAGCAACTCAGCGGCAGGCTCGTGACCGGCGACCTGGGCATCGTCGACCTGATGGTCGAGCTCACCCTGACCGATTCCTTCCGACTGCGCACCGTCGCGAACTGAGGCACACCATGATCCCGAAGCTGAACCGTAGAATGTTCTTGCGCGGCCTGGGTGGGGCGGCCGTCGCAGCGCCTTTTCTGAGCTCCGTGGCCGAGCGCGCCGCGCGCGCGCAGTCCGTGACGGCCTCCACGCCGAAGCGGCTGATCGTGCTGTTCACGCACTACGGCTGCTTGACCAACCGCTGGTTCCCCAAGCTCTCGCATGGTCCGCTCACCGCCGCGGACTACGAGGCGACCACGCTGAAGCACCTGGCTCCGTACGCCGCCAAGCTGCTGATGCCGCGCGGCATCCGCGCCATGAACGAGTGGAGCTTCGGCGGCGACTACGGCCAGACGACGGACCCTCACACCCAGGTGATGGGGTCGTACTTCACCTGTCACCCCGTCGAAGGCGGCAAGTTCGACGCTGTCTCCACCGGTCGCTCGCTGGATCACGTAGCGGCCGAGCAGGTCAACCCGGGCGGCGCCGCGCCGCTGGTGATGCAGATCGGCGGCACGCGCACTGACCCGCTCTCCAACTTCTCGTACGACAAACCTGGCCAGATCTTCCCGGGCATCGGCACGCCCACGGCCATCTTCAACAACCTGACGAACCTATTCGGCAAGGGGGAGATGTCGCCCGACACCTACCGCGTCGCGCGCGGCAAGAGCGTGATCGACATCGTGCGGGACGACCTGGACTCGCTCAAGCGCGTACCGATGAGCCTCGCCGACAAGGAGAAGCTCGACGACTGGACCGAGCTGCTCCACCGCACGTCCGGCGTGGTCGCCGCCCAGTGCAACGCTGACACCGCCGAGCAGCTCGGGCTGACGAAAGACGCCATCAACCGCGCCGCGCAAGGCGGCCTCGGTGTGGACCTGTCGCGCAGCACGAACGTGATGATGGATCTGGCCGTGCTGAGCGCGCTCTGCGACGCCAACCGCGTCATCTTCATGAAGTTTCCGGGCACCACCATCTTCAAGTGGGACGGCATCGAGCACACGAAAGACTCGCACGGCCTCTCGCACCGCACGGGCGACGCCAACATGGGCGGCGGCTGCGTGCCCGGCGTGCTCGAGATGATCGCCCAGATCGACGACTGGTACGCCAAGAAATTTGCGTACCTGGTCGGGCAGCTCGACAGCTTCAGCGAGGGCGACGTGAAGCTGCTCGACAACACCGCCACCGTCTGGTTCCAGGAGGACAGCGACGGCAACAGCCACAACCTGAACAACCTGCCGATTTTGCAGGCGGGCAGCTGCGGCGGCTACTTCAAGGTCGGCCAAGCCGTGAACGTGGAGTCCGGCAAGGCAGATCTCACGGTGGGCAACAGCGAGGGCGCCTGCGGGCCCGACGGCAAACCCAACGACTTTGGTATCTTGGACTCGCTCGGCACTCCAGCCAACGTCGCCACGCGCCCGATCAACAAGTACTTCTGCAACCTGATGAACGCGATCGGCGTAAAGGCAGGGCCTGACGGATTCCCGGCGGTGGGCGGCTCCGCGCCCGTGACTCATTTCGGCAAGTACGACGACACCAAGCTGTTCAACTCCAAGCAACCAGCCAGCATCAAGGAACCGGGCGAGTACTCCGAGCTCCGCGCCTCGAGCTAGTATGGGCGGACGCGCAGCGTACTGGGTGCCGTGCCTGCTCTTGGCTTGCTCTGCGG
>JAEYOT010000163.1 GCA_023411445.1 Pseudomonadota bacterium | reverse complement strand
TTCTCTGGTTATGGTGGCGGGCCCGCGGCGCGCCCGCCAGCGCCTCCGACAGCGCGACACCGAGCCAGACCGTCTCCGCTGCCGGGATGTGCCGCCGCACCGCCAAGATGCCCTCCAGGCTGCGCCCTTCCAACAGCTCCAGCACCAGGTACGGCGTGCCGTCGTCCGTCTCGCCCGCGTCCAGCGCGGCTACCACGCCGGGGTGCCGGGCGGCGGACAGCGCCAGCGCCTCGCGGAGCAGGCGAGCGCGGGGCTCCGGCGCCATCCGCTGCTCGGGAATCAGCAGCTTCAGCGCGACGGATCGCCTCGTGTACAGGTGCTCGGCTTCGAACACGGCTCCGGCGCCGCCGCGAGCGATCTCGCGCTTCAGCAGGTACCGGCGATCCACGATCGCGCCGATCTTGAGAGGCACGTGTCTCACCATACCCCAAGTCGCGCGGCCCGGCTCGACCAGGCGAGGAGTGTGGCCTATCGCGACGCAGGCACGCGCCTAGTCACCGACACGGACGCGCAGGGGCGCTGGTGGTGGCAGCGGCGGCAGATCACCGACGGTGATGCGCACGAGCGCCTGCTGGCGGCTCTCCAGCCGCCCCGTGAACGCCCGGAAGCCGAACTCCGAGCCGTCGCGCACGGCGTCCAGGCGCGCGCTCACGAGGTAGAGACCGGGGCGCCCGAAGGTGAAGTTGGGGCACAGCTCAGCGAGCAAGCTGGTCGCCGTCGTGCTGCCGAGGGTGCTGTACGCCTGGCGATCGGGGGAGCGATCGTCAGGTTGAGGATCGCAGCCGCGAATCCCTTCGGGGCCGTGCACGGTCAGGCTCAGCAGCTCACGTCGGAAGTAGAGCTGCGTCTTCTGCTGGCGCGCTCGCACCTGCACCGTGATGGTAGCGGTGCGCTCCGTGCTGGTGCTCGAGCCGCGCAGGAGCCGCAGCTGCAGTGGCTGCGAGTCGTCCTCCTCGCCCTCGCCGCCGGCGATCTCGGGCGTGACCTCGAAGGTGCTCGCGAGCAACTGCTTCACGCGCTGCTCGTCGTCCGCCTCGGGCGCAGCCGGCTCAGCCACGAACGGCGCGACCTGCTTGGCCGGCAGCTCCACGCGCTTGCCCCCACGCCACGCCTGCTGCGGCGGCTTGGGAGTGAAGCCGAGCGCTACCTTGACCGTCTGTCCCGTCGCCAACATGGCCTCGCCGTTCGACGAGATGCAGTAAAGGCGCGGGTCGAACGTCTGCACCAGACCTTCGCCCGGCTCCAGCGTGTACGTCTCGTCCTCGGCGCGTAGCTCGCGCGCGAAGCCATCCGGAAGCTTGCACAGTAGGGGTGCCGGCTTCTTCTGCCACTTCGGACGCGGCTTGCTCGGATCTTCCGGTTGCTCGAGCTCCAGCGTGAGTCGGCGCAGGTCGAACAGCACCGTGGCGGGCGCAGTGCCCCGGTTCACGACGGCCACGAGCCACGGCTCACCCGCGGGCCGCGGAGTCACCTCCAGGCGCACGTGCAACGGATTGTCCGCCTCCACCGCAGCGGCGCCGGTCCTCCCCACCAGGTCCTTCACGAGCGCGGGATCCGGCGGCGCAGGCTCCTCCGCCTCCTCGGCCGCGGCGCCTGCGGCGCCCCCTTCACCCACGGACGCTCCGGACGCAGAGGTCGGCTCCGGGCTCCCGACTGGTTCGGTAGCGTCAGCGCTCGGCTCCTGCCCCAGGCTCGACCCAACGGTCGCCTGGCGACCGCCGCAGCCGACCCCGCTGGCGAGGAGCAGGCAGGCAACGAAGGTGGAAGCACGCATATCCGGCCGGTACCATGACCCCCATGCGCGGCCTATACCCGATCGTCGATCTCGACACGCTGACCCGACAGGATCTATCGGCGCTCGATGTGGCCGCCGCCGTGCTCACGGCGCGCCCTGCCCTGCTCCAGCTCCGCGCCAAGCATCAGACGCCGCGCGAGGTCTTGGCGCTGCTCCGGGAGCTCAAGCCGCTGTGCGCGCGCGCGGGCACGCTGCTGTTCGCCAACGACCGCCCAGATTTGGCGCTCCTGTCCGAGGCCGACGGTGTGCACGTCGGGCAGGATGACCTGCCCGTCGCGGCGGTGCGCGAGCTCTCGCCGAGCTTGCAGATCGGGACCTCCACACACGACCTCGCCCAGCTGCAAGCAGCGCTCGCTGAGCGGCCGAGCTACGTCGCGTTCGGCCCCATCTTCCGCACGAGCTCCAAGCTGAACGCCGATCCAGAGCTGGGCTTGGCACAGCTGGCGCGCGCAGCGGAGCTGGCTCGCGCCGCAGCGGTGCCGCTGGTGGTGATCGGAGGCTTGAAGCTCGAGCACGCGCGTGAGCTGGCGCAGCACGGCGTCGTCCCCGCCGTCATCTCGGATCTGCTCGGCGCTGGCGCGACGCCGGCCAGCATCGCCGCTCGCGCCTCGGCCTGGCAGACGGCGCTCTCGACCTGAGCGAAGGCCTAACGACGCATCTTGGCGACCAGCGCTTCGAGCGCGAGTTGCGGCCCAACGTTACGCTCCAAGTCCGTGAGCGCGGCTTGCACGAGCTCGTAGTGGTGCGCCAAGCGGCGCGCCTGCTCCGGCCGTAGCGCCACCGCCTCCCTGGCGCGCAGCGCGAGCACCTGAGCCAGGTGCGTGAGCAAGCCGGAAAGCTCCGGCCGCTCCAGCTTCTGCTTTTCGGCGAAGGCCAGCGAGGACGCCAGATCGGGCGCGTCGAGGCCGTTCAGCACGCCCTCGGCGAACTGCTCCTTCTTCGCCAGCTCGTCGCTGTCCGAAAGCGCCAGCGCCTGCTCCATGCTGCCCTGAGCCAGCGGGGCCAGCTCCGCGGGCAAGCCGCGCGCGCGGAGCAGCTCCGCGACGCACGCCTCCGGCAACGGGCCGAAGCGGACGGGCAGCGTGCGGGAGCGGATGGTGTCGAGCAAGCGACTGGGTCGGCTGGTGACGAGCACGAAGAACGTCCGCGCCGGCGGCTCTTCCAGCGTCTTCAGTAGCGCGTTGGCCGCGGACACGGTGAGCTCCTCGGCGCCCCGCACCACGCACACGACCGCGCGGCCCTCATGAGGCGCAAAGCCCACGCGCGACAGCACGATGCGCCGGATTTGCTCGATGCTGATGCCGCTCGCCTCGCTGGCGCCGAGCACGCTGCGATAGAGGCCGCGCTCCACGATCAACAGATCCGGGTGTGCGGGCAGCTGCGGCTCGGCCTCCGTCAACGTGGCGGCGCGCTTGCAGGCGCCGCAAGCTCCGCAAGCGAGCGGCGTCGGCGCCTCGCACAGTAGCGCTCGCGCCAGCGCCAGCGCTGCCAGCCCCTTGCCGACTCCCGGTGGGCCTTCGAAGCGGTAGGCGTGGTGAACCTTCCCGGAGCGGAGCGCCTGCTCCAGCGTTCTGACCGCGGGCTCTTGGCCCAAAACGTGCGAAAACGACATAGCTCTCGGGACGCGGCAGCATGCCAGAGGCGGCGGCGCCGTGGTAGCTTGCCGGAAGCCACGCATGTCAGGTTTCTCGATCGCCGCGCTGTCCCGCCCTGAGCTGAGGGAGCTCTCAGCCTACCTGCCCGATTTGGCCGCGTACCGCGTGCGGCTGGACGCCAACGAGGCGCCGCCTTTGATGAGCGCGCGAGCGCGCGAGCGCATCGCGGAAGTACTTTCGCGAGACGCCTGGGAGCGCTACCCCGATCCGACGCTGAGCGCGCTGCGCCGCGCGATCGCCGCCAAGCTCGGGGTCACCGCCGAGGAGATCTTGCCCGGCGTGGGCAGCGACGAGGTGATAAGCCTGCTGCTCACGGCGTTCGTGCGACCCGCGGCAGGGGCGGACAGCGCCAGCGTGCTGACCACCACGCCCTCGTTCGTGATGTACCGCATGAGCGCGCGCTGTCGCGGCCTGCGCGTGTTGGAAGTGCCGCTGGACGCCGATTGGGACCTGTCCGTGGACTCACTGAAGAGCGCGCTCGGGATGTCGCCTCCGAACGTGGTGTTCATCGCCAGCCCGAACAACCCGACCGGCAACTTGATGTCGGCCGACAGGCTCGAGCACCTGATCAAGGCCGCTCCGGGCGCGCTGATCGTGATCGACGAGGCTTACATCGCCTACTCCGATCGCGATCAGCTGGACCTGTATCGCCGCTACGACAACGTCGCCATCTTGCGTACCTTGTCCAAGGTTGGCTTCGCGGCGTTCCGTCTCGGCTTCTTGATCGCGCGGCCGCAGGTCGTGGCGGAGCTCGACAAGGTACGGCTGCCGTACAACGTCCCGACGCCCACGCAGCGAGTCGCCGAGCTCGCCTTCACGGAGCTGGCTCCAGAGGTCGAGCGGATCGCAGCCGAGGTGATCGCCGAGCGAGGACGCATGGCTGCCGAGCTTTCCGCGCTGCGCGGCGTCACGGTCACGCCCAGCCAAGCCAATTTCCTGTGGCTTCGCTGCGAGCGTCCGGCGGCCGAGCTGTACGAAGCGCTCAAGGCGCGCGGCATCTTGGTGCGCAGCTTCCACGGTCGCGGCGGGCGCCAGCTGCATCAGCTGCGCGTGACCATCGGGACAGCAGCCGAAAACGGCGAGCTGCTGGCCGCGCTCCGCGAGCTGACGTGACCCGTACTCGCGCGCTCTCGCGGCTCGCCATTGGGCTGCTGCTCACAGCCTCGACCGGCTGCGCCGTGTTCGCCCCGCGCGTCGCGCGCACCGTCGACGGCGTGACGACGGAGGGCCGCTACATCGAGATGGACGCCTACGCGCTGTACGCCCTAGCCGCCGTGCGCGAGGCGCGCGGACAGTGGCGCGAGGCGCTGGATTTGTACCAGCGCGCCTACGCAGTCGATGGCCGCGGACCCGAGCTTCGCACTCGCATCGGAGCCGTGGCTTGCAAGCTCAGACGCTACGCGCTGGCGGACCGCTCATTCGCCGACGCGCTGGCGAGCGACGATGCCTATGGCCCGCTCTGGTTCGAGCTGGGACAGTGCCGCAGAGCGCGCGGGGATCTGAGCGGCGCGCAAGACGCAGCGGCGCAAGCGCTCCGACTCGACCCGGAGCGCGTGGAGAGCAGCTTGCTGTGGGCGGACGTGGCCGAGCAGCGCGGCGATCGTGAGGCCGCCTGGCGCATGAGGGACGCCTTGCTCACCCACGCGCCGAGCTCACTTCCAGCGCTGCGCGCCATCCTGGCCGCTGCGGAACAGGGCTGCGACGCGCGCAGGGCGGAGCGCGCACGGAGCGCGCTCGACGAGCTCCGTCGCCGCGGTGAGGATCCGCCGCACGTCGGCGGCTTGGCGCGGGCGCTCGCTTCGCTTCGTCAGGGGGACGCGAGCGGGGCGCGCGCGGAAGCAGAGCGCCTGCTCGGCGCCGATCCTGGCCACGGTGACGCGCTGGTCGTGGCGCTGGCGGCCACGGATCTGCAGCAGGACCACGACGCTTTCGCGCTGTTGCTCCAGCAGACGCGCCCCTACGGGACGCCCGTCAGCCCGGAGCTGCTCGGCGTGCTGGAGTCTCTGCTCGCTCGGCGCGTGAGCGCGCAGGCGGCGCAGCTGGTGCGGACTCAGCCGTAGCG
>JAEYOT010000158.1 GCA_023411445.1 Pseudomonadota bacterium | reverse complement strand
CAGCAGTACCAGCAGCCCGCTCCGCAGTATCAACAGCCTGCAGCGCAGCCACCTGCTCCGCAGCAGTACCAGCAGCCCGCTCCGCAGTATCAACAGCCTGCAGCGCAGCCACCTGCCGCGCAGCAGTACCAGCAGCCGGCGCCTCAACCGAGCCCGGCGGCGGTTTACCAGCAGCCCGCTCCGGCGCAGCCCAGCTTCCAGCAAGCCGCGGCTCCGCACGGGCACGCGCCAGCGCCAGCGCCAGCGCCCGCGGCCGCGTCCGGCGCTCCGCTCCGCATCGAGGCGGAGCTCGGCGCGCACAGCACGACCAACTTCTACAAAGGCCTGAGCGGCAACGACGTGATCGACTCCGGCGGCATCTTCATCGCCACCTACCAAATCCCCGAGATTGGCCGGAACGTGCTGGTGAAGGTGTCCATGCCGGGCGGCTACGAGTTCGAGGCGCTCGGGGTGGTGCGCTGGACGCGCGAAGCGCCGCTCTCCGGCTCGGACTCGCCGCCCGGCTTCGGCGCGCAGTTCACGCAGATTTCGCCGGAGGGGCGGCAGCTGGTGTACCGCTACGTGCGCAACCGGGAACCGCTGTTCCACGACGACTTGTGAGCGCACGTTGATGCACGAACGGCGCTCGGTCAGTACCGGCGCCGCTCGCCCGCGGTGGGGTCGCTAGCTGCGTGAAAAAGGCTCTCGTCTGTCTGGTGGTCGCGCTGCTCGGCCTGCTCGCGCCGCGAGCCCAGGCGGGCGATCCCCTGCTCCAGTGGTACACGATCGAGACGCCGCATTTTCGCGTGACGTACCACGGAGGTCTGGAGCCCGTGGCGCAGCGTGCGGCGGTGATCGCGGAGCGCGCCTACGAGCTGATCGGTCGCGCTTTGGACCAGGAACCGAGTGAGGTCGTCGAGATCCTGCTGACGGACGACTCCGAGCTCGCCAACGGCTCCGCCAGCGCCGTGCCGTACGACCGCATCTTGCTGTACGTGACGGCGCCCGACGACATGTCGGCGCTGGGCGACTACGACGACTGGCTCAACGTGCTCATCACGCACGAGTACGCGCACATCCTGCACGTGGACAACGTGAGCGGCTTGCCAGCGCTGCTGAATAGGATCCTGGGCAAGACAGCCGCGCCCAACCACACGCAGCCGCGCTGGATCTTGGAGGGCTTGGCCGTCACGCTGGAGACCGAGCACACCACCGGCGGACGCCTGCGCTCGAGCCAGTTCGACATGTTCCTGCGCGCGGACGTGCTGGAAGGCAAGTTCGCGCGGCTGGACGAGATGTCGGGCAGCCCGCGGCGCTTTCCGGGAGCAAACCTGTGGTACCTGTACGGCTCCGGCTTCGTCTCGTTCATCCACGAGACCTACGGGCCGCACGTCTTCGCCGCGGTCGCGGACGACTACGGCGCGCAGGTGGTGGCCTACGGTATCAACCGCGCCATCCGGCGCGTCACCGGCAAGACGTACGAAGAGCTGTACGAGGCCTGGCGGCGCACGCTGGAGCGCCGCTACGCCGCGCAAGCAGCCAGCATCCGCGCGCGCGGCTTGCGCGAAGGCAAGCGCCTCACGCACCGAGGCCAGAGCGCTAGCTCGCCGCGCTTGACCGGAGAGTGCAGCACGCTGGGGAAGCCCAGCGTGGCCTTGTTCCGTGACGACGGGCACACCACGCCTGGCATCTACGAGATCGCGCTCGACGGCTCGAACCCGGAGGGCGTGCTGCGCGCCCGCAGCAGCGGCCTTCAGCTGGGCTTCGCGCCGGACTGCTCGATCGTGTTCGACAGCGGCGCCATCAGCCAGCGCCGCTATGCGTTCTTGGACCTGTTCCGGCAGCTACCGGGTACGTCTTCACGCGAGGAAGACGCCACGCGCGCTCGCCTCACGCAGGGACTGCGGGCGCGCCACGCGGACGTGAGCCCGGACGGACGACGCATCGTGCTGGTGACCAACGACCGCGGGACCAGCACGCTGCGCATCGCGGAGCTGACGCCCAACTGGGAGGTCTCACAGCTGCGCACGCTGGTCCCGAGCGCGCGCTACGAGCAGGCCTACACGCCGCGCTTCTCCCCGGACGGCAAGAGCGTGGCTTACAGCGCCTGGACCAGCGGCGGCTTCCGAGACATCCGCGTGGTCGACGTTGCGAGCGGCCGCGTGCGGCAGATCACGCGCGACCGCGCCGTCGATCAGCACCCCGTCTTCTCGCGCGACGGCGAGCGGCTGTACTTCGTCTCCGATCGCAGCGGCGTCGCCAACGTGTACGTGCAGCAGCTGACGAGCGGGCGCCTGGCTCAAGTGACCAACGTGATCAACGGCGCGTACTTTCCGGAGCTATCTGCGGACGAACGAACGCTGCTGTACGTGGGCTACACGGCGGCGGGCTGGGACCTGTTCACGCTGGACAACGACCCCGAGCGCTGGCTGGAGCCGCAACCGTACGTCGATCGGCGCGGCGCCGGCACCACGGCCCAGAGCGCGCGCCACTACCCCGCGCGCCCGTACCGCGCCTTGCCCACGCTGCAGCCCCGCCGCTACTTCGTGGAGTACGGCCCTGGCGCGTTCGGCGATCAGCTCGAGATCACGACGGAGGGCAGCGACATCGCCGGCCTGCACGCCATCGCAGCCGCCGTCACGATCCCGACCGACCTGGATCGTCCGGAGCCGTCGCTGCAGCTGGACTACGCCTACGGGCGCCTCCCGTTCGGCTTCCAGCTGTCCGGCTTTCGCAGCGCCGCGCCGCGCAACGACTACGAGTACAGCGAGCGCCGCCCGCCGATCGTCGAGCACCTGACCGGCATCACCACCGGCGTCTCGCTCGGCGCGCCCGGCGACGGCGAGTCGCAGTACGTGTCACTGAGCTACACGGTCGCCGAGTTCGCGCAGCGCCTGCCGCTCGGCTCGCCCGATCCCTACGCGCCGCGCCCACGCGAGCCCCACAGCGGCCTGCTCGGCCTGCTGCACCTCGGCTACGGCTACTACAGCTCGGAGGGGACGGCCTACGCCATCAGCCGCGAGCGAGGCTTCGATCTCTCGGTCGGCGCGGACTACGCCGATCGCGTGCTCGGCAGCGAGACGACGCTCACCTCCTTCAGCGCCACCTTGACCGGCTACTTCTCCATACCTTGGCTGGATCATCACGTGCTGGCCCTCGCGCTCTCGGGCGGCACCGGCTCCGGCACGTACCCGCGCCGGGGCCTGTTCTCGATCGGCGGCTTCGCCGACTTGCCGCTGCTCGACGCGTTCACCTCCAACCTGCGGCAGAGCGCCTTCCGGCTGCGCGGCTACGCTCCCGGCCAGTTCGTCGGCAACGACTTCAACCTGCTCAACGCCGAGTACCGCTTTCCCATCTGGTACGCGGATCGCGGCATCAGTACCTTGCCGGCGTTCTTGCGCACCGTCTCGGGCGCCGCGTTCTTCGACATGGGTGCCGCCTACAACGAGCTAGACTTGAAGGATCCGCTGGCATCCTTCCACCAAGGCGTGGGCGCGGAGCTGTGGCTGGAGCTGCTCTTCGGCTACTACGTGAGCGGCAACGTGCGGCTCGGCGTCGCCAAGGGCTTGAGCGACGTAGCGCCGAGCGGACTGCAAACCTACACCGTCGTCTCGGCCGGCTTCTGAGCGCCGCCGAATACTTTCCCGGATCGCCGCGGACCTGCTAGCCCCCGAGCCATGCGACTCCGCGCCTGCGTGGCTCTCTCTCTGCTCGGCCTCAGCTCCTGCATGACGCCGCCGAGCCCCGCCGAGCGCGTCACGGACGCGGCCATGGAGCTGAACCTGGCCGCTCGCTTCGGCCAGCTAGACGTGGCCGTTTCGCGCACTGCCAAGAGCGCGCGCCCGGACTTCATGAAGCGGCACGCCGCTTGGGGCCAGACCTTGCGCATCGTGGACGTGGAGATGGCGAGCCTGACCTTGCCGGAGTCGGATCGCGCCATCGTGCTCGTCGACTACGCCTGGATCCGCAACACGGAGGGCACCATGCGAGCGACGCGCGTCGAGCAAACCTGGAAGGACGACGCAGGCTGGCACTTGGTGCGAGAGCGGCGCGTCGCCGGAGACATCGGCTTGCTGGGTGAGCCCGTACCCGCGCCCGCGCCGCCCGCGCCCGACAAGCACTTCGCGACCCGCACCATCCACGAGGACGGTGCGGCCGTCACGGAGTGAGTCGATCAGCCCGCGCTGGCGGACTTCTTGCGGCTGGGCTTCGCCGTCGCCTTACGAGCGGTACGAGTCGCCTCGGCCTTGCGCGCCAGGCGAGCCTTCTTCTTCGCCTGAGCCTTGCGGCGGGTCATCTTCACGGAAGCACGGCTGTCGAATTTACCCATGGCCGGGCCCTAGTACTGCGCTTCCGCTCCCAGCGCTAGGGGGTGTCAACCGCTGGAGGCGTCTTCCAGGGCGCGCTCGCGGTCACGCACTTCCAAGCGATAACGGCTGTTGACCGTCTCGATGTAGAAGACGTCGCGCGTGGCGACACGCAGCACGCGCTTGACGGGCGTGGTCACGTATTCGTGCATCCCATCGGAGAACTCGATCACCACGACAGAGCCCTTTCGCGGGGCCCGAACCAGGCGACCGGCTACGGCACGCGAACCGCGACCGAGCTTCCGGAGCACGACTTGCACAGGGGTTACTCTAGCAA
>JAEYOT010000146.1 GCA_023411445.1 Pseudomonadota bacterium | reverse complement strand
GGCTACGGCTTGCACCCCAAGCTGGCGCCGCTGGCGCTCGCTCCGCGGGAGCACGCGCTGTGGCTCGGCGTGTTCGAGCGCGTGGAGGAGCTGCGCGGCGAGCAAGTGAGCGCGTGGCTGGAGCGAGCCGGGCCCGGCGCCGCGCGCGTGCGCGACAAGCGCTTCGATCGCTCGCGCGCCGCGTACGCGCGCGAATTTGCAGCGATTAAGGAGCTCCTTCACGCCGGCGAGAGCTACCAGGTGTGCCACTCGCTGCGCGCGCATTTTCGCGTCGAGGGCAGCCCGGGCGCGCTGTTTCGGCGGCTACGCGCCGCGCAGCGCACCCCGTACAGCGCGCTGATCGACTGCGGCGACTACAGCTTGCTGTCGCTCTCCCCGGAGTTGTTCTTCCGCAAGACCGCGGGGCGCGTGGAGCTCAAGCCGATGAAGGGCACGGCCGCCGCCACGGACGACGACGGCGCGAACGCGTGCACCGCGAGCGCGCTCCGCGCCGACGAGAAGACGCTGGCCGAGAACGTGATGATCGTGGATCTGCTGCGCAACGACGTCGGCAAGCTGGCCCAGCCGGGCAGCGTGCGCGCCCCCGAGCTGTTTCAAATCGAGCGCTTCGACCGCGTGCTGCAGATGACGTCCACCGTGCTGGCGCAGGTGGAGCCGACGCTGGGCCTGCGCCAGCTGATGGGCGCGCTGTTTCCGAGCGGGTCCGTCACTGGCGCGCCCAAGCTGCGCACCCAGCAAATCATCGCCGAGCTGGAGCGCCGGCCGCGCGGCATCTTCTGCGGCAGCATCGGGTACGTGACGCCGAGCGGTGACGCCTGCTTCAACGTCGCCATCCGCAGCTTGCTGGTCGAGCGGAGCGGCGAGGGCTCGCTCGGCGTAGGCAGCGGCGTGGTGGTCGACTCCGGCGCGGACGCCGAGTACGACGAGTGCCTGCTCAAGGCTAGCTTCTTGAGCGCCGCAGAGTGAGCGCGCGCGGCAGCGGAGCCGTCAGGCGCCGACCGAGCGGCGCACGCGATCCGTGTTGGTCGTGAGGTCGCGCAGCGCGGCGTCCTGCTTGCGCGCGGCTTCCTCGATCTGCATCGCGGCGCTGAGCGCGCGCTCCGAGCCGCGCGTCTGCGTGCGCTGCGCCGAGTTGAGCTGACCGGCCAAGCTGTTGATGCTCTCCATGGCCTGCGTGATCTGCCGGCTGCCGCGCGACTGCTCCTGGCTGGAGCGCTCCACCTGCTGCGAGATGGTGCGCATCTTCTCGCCGCTCTTCATGATCAGCTCGGAGCCTCGAGCCTGCTGCGCGGTGGCTGCCGCGATTTGCTGCACGGTGGCGGCGATGCGCCCGATCGCGTCCGTGACCTGCTTGCTGCCCTTGGCCTGCTCCACGGTGGCGCGAGCGATCGCCCGCACCATGTTGGTGCTCTTCTGCGAGCTCTCCAAGATCTTCTTCAGGGCGCGCTCCGCCTCGTTGGACACTTCCACGCCGCGATCGACGTTTTGCGCGCCGCGCTCCACCGCCAAGATGGCGTTCTTCGACTCGCTCTGGATCGTCTTGATCAGGTCCGCGATCTCTTTGGTGCTGGCGCCCGCGCGCTCTGCCAGGTCCTTGATCTCGTCGGCCACGACCGCGAAGCCCTTGCCGTGCTCGCCGGCTTGCGCGGCGATGATGGCGGCGTTGAGCGCCAGCAGGTTGGTCTGCTCCGCGACGTCGTCGATCACGTTCAAGATTTGCCCGATCGCGTCGATGCGCGAGCCGAGGTTGGAGATGACGGCCACGGCCTCCTGGCTGCTCTCCTTGATGCGGTAAATCTCGCCGATGGTCTTCAGGATGGCTTCGGCGCCGCGCTCGGCGTCTTGCGCCACCTCTTCGGACAGGCGCGCGGTCTCGTTGGCGTTGGACTGCACCTGGTCGATGCTCACGTCCATCTCGTTCATGCTGGAGGACGTCTCCTCCGCGGTCAGCGAGAGCGCGTCGACGTTCTTGGCAACCTCCTTGATCGAGTACGCCATCTCCTCGATCGAAGCGACGGTCTCGCGCACGCTGGTGGCCAGGTCCACGATGTTGCTCGCCACCTGCTCGTTGGTGGCCGTCATCTGGATCACCGAAGAGCTGGACTCCTCCGCGGAGGTGGCGAGCACCTCGACGTGCTCGGCGATCTCGCGCTGCGAGCTGGTCATCTCTTTGATGTAGCGAGCGGTCTCGTCGCTGGCGTTCAGCTGCTGGGCCACGCCGTCCGTCAGCATGCGCAGCGAGCTGCTGAGCGAGTTGGCTGCGTCCGACAGCTCGTCGCGGTCCACGCCGCCTTCACGCGCTTCCTTCAGCGCGTCGTGCGCGTCAGCCAGCTCGTCGTACAAGCGGGCGAGCGCAGGTGAAGCGTCGCGCGGGGCTTCGGGCCGGCGCCCGTCCAGCATCCGGCGCACGGAGCTGGCGATGCCCTCGATCGCTTCTTGCGTGCCGCCGTCGCTCGGCGTGGTGAAGAGCAGGTACACGGACACCACGAAGTAGCCGGCGATGCCGACCAAGACGGATTGCCCCAGCCCCATGAACAGCGCGGCGATGAGGCCCGCGACGAAGAGCACACCGACTGCCAGGAGCTGACGTTGGGACACGCGATTCATACGGTCTACCCTGAGCCTACAGAAGCCCTGAGCTCCTCACGAAAGCACAGATCTTTTCCGTTGTCGCCCGCGCGCTGCAGGCCCTCCTCTTCGGGCGGCTTCAATAAGCCTCAGGGCTCGGGTGAGGCTTCTGCCGGCGCCTCGGGCAGCAGCGTGGGCCCGGTCAGCGGCAAGCGCACGACGAACCGCGCCCCGCCGCCGGGGACGTCGTCGTAAGCGATCTCCCCGCCGTGCTCGAGCACGATCCGCTGCACGATCGCGAGCCCCAGGCCGGTGCCCTCCGCTTTGGTGGTGGCGTAAGGCTGAAACAGCCGGCTCCGCATCTCCGGAGCGACGCCAGGGCCGTTATCCTCCACGGTGAGCACGCATTTGTCCTGTTCGCGGCCGAGCCGCACCTTGACCCGACCGCTCGGGCGGTCCAAGAGCGCCTGCTGGGCGTTTTGGACCAAATTGGTCACGATTTGCACCACCTGGTCCTTGTCCGCGTACAAGTCCGGGCATGGCTCGGCCTCGAAGTCGATGGGCGCGCCGGCGGCGCCGTGCAGCGCCACCACGGCCTTGAGCGCCTCCGCCGCGTCGAACGGCGCGGGCGCCGGCGCGGGCAAGCGCGCGAAGCGCGTGAACTCGCCGACGATGTGGGTGATGCGCGCTACCTCGTCCAGCACCGTGCGCGTCGCTTCATCGA
>JAEYOT010000139.1 GCA_023411445.1 Pseudomonadota bacterium | reverse complement strand
CCGCAGAGGCGCTCACCGGCACCGCCGGCTGCGCGGCCTTGGTCTTGATTTTCGGCTCGCTCGGCTGCCGCACCGCAGCGGGCTCCGGCGGCGGCAGCGCCCGGCCCGGATCCAAGTCTTCGCTCTGGCTGCGCAGCAAGAGCACGCCGGCGACGAGGCCCACGAAGAGCGCCGCGGCAGCGACTCCGATCACCACGCCCGCGCCGTCCGAGCTGCGCTGAAGCGAAGGCGGTGGGCTCTTTTGCGTCGTGCCGAATTGGCGCTCCGTGAGCGCCGGCAAGTCCGTCGCGGGCACGGAGGCGGCGATGGTGGGTGCGTGCGGCTCCACGTGCTCGTCCGCGCGCACGGTGACGCCCGGCACGGTGTTGATGGCGGAGAGCTTCAACGCAGCGACCGGATCCGTGAGCGGCGTTGGCGGCGGATCATCGCGCGTGGTGTCGGGCGCGCTCGTTACCTCGATGTCCGGCGTGGACCGCGGCGACTCGCGCCCGGAGGCATCTTTCGAGAGGCCGAGCGCGTCGCGCAGCGCATCCACCAGCTCCTTGGCGGTTTGAAAGCGCTTGTCTGGATCGCGCGCGACCGCGCGGTTCCACCACGCATCGAAGCCGATGGGCACGCTGGCCAGCGAGGACGGCTGCGGGATGTCCCGCACGCAGATGGCCAGCACCAAATCGCCCAATCCATCGCTGTAAAACGGGCGCTTGCCGGTCAAGCACTCGAAGGCGATGACGCCCATGGACCAAAGATCCGAGCGCGAGTCCACCATGCGGTTGCCCTGCGCTTGCTCCGGGCTCATGTAAAATGGCGTACCCAGGATCGAGCCCGTGCGGGTGCGCGTCCCTTCGGAGAGCGCGTGACGCTCCACCTTGGCCACGCCAAAGTCCAACACCTTGGCGATCTCTTCGTCTTCGTTCTTCACCAAGAAGACGTTCTCGGGCTTGAGATCGCGGTGCACGATGCCGGCCTCGTGCGCGCGGCCGATGGCGCGCCCGATGTGCGTGATCACGCGCGCCGTTTCCGCGGGCGACAGGCGCTTCTGGCGCTTGATGCGCTGCGCGAGGTTCTCACCCTCGAGCAGCTCCATCACCATGAACGGCACCTTGCCGTCGATGCCATAGTCCAGAATCTGCACCACGTGCGGGCTGCGCAACGCGGCCGCAGACTGCGCCTCACGCATGAAGCGAGACAGCGTTTCTTCGTCCGGTACCACCGTGCGGTCGATGACCTTCACGGCGACCGGCGCGTTGAGCACGAGGTGCTGCGCGCGCCAGATGGTGCCCATGCCGCCTGCCCCGAGCTGCGATTCGAGCCGATAGCGGCCGACGAGCACGTGGCCTGCGGAGACAGCCGATTCCGCCATGAGCAAAGGTACGCGACCATAGCGCGGATCGTGGGGCGCGCCTATGATTCCGCCTCCATGGAACGCATCGTCTGTGACTCGAAAGATTTGCCGGCCCGCGCCGCCGCACGCATCGCGGCGGAGCTGACGAAGGCCATCGGTGCACGCGGCGCCGCATCGCTCGCGCTCGCCGGGGGAACGACGCCCAAGGCGACGTATGAGGTGCTGGCCGGCTTGCCGCTCGAATGGTCCAAGGTGGACATTTTTTTCGGCGACGAGCGCTGCGTGCCTGCCGACCACGAGGACAGCAACTATCGCATGGCCAAAGCCGCGCTGTTCGATCGCATCTCGATCGCGAGCGAGCGCGTTCATCGCATGCAAGGAGAGCTGGCCGATCGCGACGCCGCGGCGCGCGCTTACGAGTCGGAGCTGCCGGCACAGCTCGACGTGGTGGTGCTGGGCATCGGTGAGGATGCGCACACGGCGTCGTTGTTTCCCGGCGCGGCCGCGCTGAGCGAAGCCACGCGCCGCGTGCTGCCCGTGATCGGCCCCAAGCCGCCGCCCGAGCGCTTGTCGATCACGCCGCCGGTGCTCACGTCCGCACGCGTGTGCGTGGTGCTGGCCAGCGGCGCCGGCAAAGCGGAGCCCGTGCGACGCGCGCTGCGCGATCCCATCGACATCATGCAGACGCCGATTCAATTGGCGCGTGACGGCGTGTGGTTCCTCGATCAGGCGGCAGCCGCCGCACTCTAGCGGAGCCAGAAGCGCGTCAGTGCAAGGCGGCGGTGAGCTTTGCCAGCGCGGTGGCGTCGCGCACGCCTTCGACCAGAAACGGCAGCTGCAGCTGCAAGGCGCCGAGCGTCGCGAGCTTCTGCAAGCTCTCCACCTGCACCTGCTCGCGCGCTGCGCGCCGCACACCCGCGGCGAGAGCGCCCGCCGCCGCATCCGTCTCGCTCGGCTCTTGGAGCTGCGTCAGCGCGCTGCGCTCCGCCGCGTCGAAAATGAGCGGCACCACCTGATTGACGACCACGGCGGCGAGCGGCAAGTGCAGCTCGTTATCCAGCGCCGCGCACAGCTCCAGGCTTTCGTTGGCCGGCATTTCTTCGGCCAAGCTCACCACTACTACCCCCGATTGGGCCGGATCGCGGAACTGCGCCCAAGCCCGCTCGGCGTCCGCGCGGAGCACGCCGGGCGCGGATAGCTCGATGATCGTCTTCGGCACCCGCAGCATGTCCAGCCCATGGCCCGTCGCGGGCGCGTCCAGAATCACGACGTCGAAGCGCGGAGACCCATCCGCCAGCGTCTCGGTGGAGTGGTACCAAGCTTTGCCGAGCGCCGCCCACTCCTTCAAGCCGGGCGCACCGTGAAAGAAGCCGTGCACCAGCTTGTTGTCGAACAGCGCGCCGACCAAGCGCTCGCTCTTCAGCACCAGCGCGCCGTACTCCTTGAGCGCCACATCTGCGTCCAAGAGCACGCCGAACAAGCGCGGCGACAGCTCCGTGATCTGCGTCGGTAGCGACGTTCGCCCGAACAGCGCAGACAGGTGCTCCTTGGGGCTCGTCTCGCCGACCAGAACGCGCTTGCCTCGCTGCGCGAAGCGGTTCGCCAGCGCCGCCACCACCGTCGTCTTCCCCACCCCACCCTTACCGGTCACGAACAGGAAGCGCCGCAAGGCCAAATCGTCAACCGAGTTGGCAAGCCCGGACCTTGGAGCGCGGTGGCTGGATGATTCGACAGGGTTCACGGGGCGAACGGTCTAGCAGTCGGAATAGACGGTGCTCGAGCTGTGCTAATGACGCGGTTGTACAGCCACTGCAAGCGTGCCGTCGCGAGAGCTCATGCGCCAAGTCCAAACTGCCCTCACCGCCCTCACCTTGTTCGCCACCGCCGTCAGCCTGAGCGGGTGCGACGGCTGCAGCCGCAACGACAGGATCAGCGAGGCAGAGCTAAATCAAGTGCTGGCCAGCGCGATCGCCCAGCCCCAGCCTCTGCCGCTGCCCTCCGGAGGCCGCGGGTTGGAAAGCATTGGCCACCCCATCAACGTGGTGCCCGGCCAAGGGCCCAAGCGCATCCCACACGACGCGCCGCGTGTGGGTCTGGGCTTCCCGATCCTACCGGGAGAAGGCATCGGCCCGATCCGGTTCGGAGCCACCCGACAAACCATCGAGCGGCTGATGGCAGCGCCGTGCGACGACGCCACGGAGACAATGTGCCGCTACGTCGGCCGCGCCGTCGAGTTCAAGCTCGAGAACGGCGTGACCACGGAGATGCGCTTGTCACGCAAGGGTCGCGAAGCCAAGCGCACGGAAGACGGCTCGATCATCGAGTACGGCTTCTTCAATGGCCAGCTGCTGCCGGACCTGTACTTCGGCATGCACCCCGCCGCGATCAAAGAGCACCTGGGCGAGCCCAAGAAGGTCGAGCGCGTCGAGCCCCCGGGCTTGGACGGCCTCTCGGAGCGCCATTTCTACGATGGCGCCACGTTGGAGTACGATCTGTGGTCGAACAATAAGTTGGTGCTCGGCGCGATCGTGCTGACCAAGAGCGCCACGGCTGCAGCCGCCAACGCGAAAGCGGAAGCCGAGCGCGCCAAGCTTGCAGCCGAGCGCGAGGAGCTGCGCAAGAAGGTGCCACCTACGACTGTGCCCCGCTGACGGGCGGCAGGCGGCAGGCGGCAGGCGGCAGGGGGCAGGCGGCAGGCGGCGACAGGAGACAGGCGGCGCGCAATTCGCGGTTCGCGTACGCCTGATCGCCGCGCGGAACGCTGTTCAAAATTGAACTTAATTTCCCCAATGATTTCGCAGCAGGCCCAACGGCCGGCTCGGTAGTGCTACTTTGAACCAATTGGTCTGGCCCGTCGCTCTCGACGCTCGTTGCGTCGCAATCCGACGCCAACACCACAGCAGACCAGCTTGCGGGGCGTCTGCGCGGCTGCGTCCAACACACAAACCGCGTCCGCGTCCGCGTCGCAGCGCGATGCGCATGCCAGCGCGTGCTGGATAGCGATGGTGAGCGAGCCGCTGAGCTGCGCCCGGATTGAACGATGGGACAGCGTGGCGAACCCTTCGCTGACATGGCC
>JAEYOT010000134.1 GCA_023411445.1 Pseudomonadota bacterium | reverse complement strand
GGTGGTCACGACGTGGCGCGTCACGCGCGCCGCCTCGGTGCCGAGTGAGACTATCAAAATGGCGACGGCGACGCGCGGCAAGAACGTGGCGACGCCCGAGAGCCAAGCCGTCACCACCGGTAGGCCGAGCGTCTCCGTGGCCGCCATCACGGCGCAGACCACGACCAGCCAGTAGACGGCCCGCCCGACGGCCAGCTCCACTCGCTCGAAGTGCGGCACCGTCATGGCGCCGGGCTGTAGGCTTCCCAGCCAGCGTGCGCTGCGCGCGACCAAGCGCCGCGCCAGCCGTCCGAGGATGGCCGCTGCGATCAACCCCACGAGCAAGATCAGCGCTGCGACGACCGTGGCGCGTGTGAGCCCGGTCACCAGCGCGATGCGATCCGTCAGTGGCTTTGCGACCTCGAGCCAGGCGCGTGCATCCATTCAGAGAAGCTCCTGGTGGCCCAGTCTAGCCTTCAAGTGGCGGCGGTTCGTTGCGATTTGCTGGCGCGTCTCGTTTCGCTGTCGCGGCGCCCTTTCCGGCGGCGGCTCGCGCGCGGCTGCGCTAGAAAGGCGCGACATGCGCATCGCCACCTGGAACGTGAACTCGCTGCGCGCCCGGCTGGAGAAGGTGAGCTGGTGGCTTGAACGCGTGCAGCCGGACGTGCTCCTGATGCAGGAAACGAAGCTGAGCGACGCGGAGGCCCCGCACGAGGAGCTGGCTCGGCACGGCTACCAGCTCGCGCATCACGGGGAGGGGCGTTGGAACGGCGTCGCCATCGCCAGCCGCGTCGGCATCACTGACGTGGTGAGAAACTTCGGCCAGCCACTCGCGCCCGCCGCTACGCCGGACAGCGGGGACGACGAGCCCCTGGCGGAGGCGCGCATGATCGCGGCATGCTGCGGGGACGTGCGTGTGGTCAGCGTCTACGCCCCTAACGGGCGCACGGTGGACTCCGTTCATTACCGAATGAAGCTCGCTTGGTTCGAGCGCCTCGCGCGCTGGTGCGAAGCGGCGTGTGAGCCCGGTGAGGCGCTCGCCATCGGCGGTGACTACAACGTCGCCCCCAGCGACGAGGACGTGTGGGACAGCGCGGCGTGTCACGGCGGCACCCACGTGTCGGAGCCGGAGCGAGCAGCGCTCGGGCGACTCACGGCCTGGGGCTTGGTCGACGCCTACCGCCGGCAGCACCCCGAAACGCGGCGCTACACTTGGTGGGACTACCGAGCTGGCTATTTTTACAAGAACATGGGCATGCGCATCGATCACTTCTTCGTCACCCGCCCCGTCCTTCAGCGGCTCGTGGCGATCGAGATCGATCGCGAGGCGCGCAAGGGCAAGCCCACGCCGTCCGATCACGCGCCGCTGGTGATGGATCTGGACGCCGCCGGTCAGCCTTTCGACGCAGGCTGGACGGGCGCGGAGGCGCGCATCGCCAAACGCTCGCAGGTGAAAGCATGAAACACCTACTCTTTCTACTGCTCCTGGCTGGTCTCGGCTGCGATCGCGGCGGTGAAGCGCGCAGCATCTCGACGGCGCCGCCCGCCGCGCCCTCGGGGGCGGCAACGACCTCGGCCTCACCCGCTGCGCCCGCAGTCACGCCTCCGCCCGCGGCCAGCAGCTCGCCCGTTCGCTGGCCCAAGGAGGCCAGCGCCGTGGGGCAGAGCTACACCGCCGGCATCGTCGAGCACCGGGCTGCCCCGCCGGAGCTGGCGCTGCTCACGGACGTGCGCGCCGCCAGCCACGAAGGCTACGATCGCGTGGTGTTCGAGCTCGGCAGCGGCTCACCGCCGGGCTTTCATTTGGAGTACATCGATCGCCCCGTGCGCAAGTGCGGCTCGGGGGACGTCACGGCCATCGCTGGCGACGGCTGGCTGCAGGTTCGCCTCGAGCCGGCCAGCGCGCACACGGAGCGCGGGGCTCCCACCATCGCGGAGCGCGAGCGGAAGCTGGACTTGCCGCTGATCAAGGAGCTGGAGCAAACCTGCGACTTCGAGGGGCAGGTCGTGTGGGTGATCGGCCTCAGCAGGCCGAACCGCTACCGCGTCCTCACGCTAGACAACCCGTTGCGCCTCGCGGTGGACATCAAGCACTGACAGCGCGGCGCTCAGGGCCGAGCGCTAGCTTTGCTCCGGTAAAAGCGCGTCTCCGTGGCGGCCTTGGGATCGATCTCCGCGGCCTTGCGCAAGACGGCGAAGTAGCCTGCCATGAGCAGCTCACCCAGCTCTCGGCGATCCAGCTCACGGCGCGCGATCCAATCCAGGCTGGCGCCTTCCACCATGGCCAGCCACGCGCGCAGCGCCGTGCGCAGCACGGGTCGCGGCCGCACGATATCCATGTTGCGGAGGAGCCAGCGCAGCAGCAGCTGGCGGTGCTCTTCTTCCACCTTGCCGACCTCCGGCGCGATGGCGACGCCGCCGCGGTAGATGGCCGTGTAGACCGCTCCGTGTGCCTCCAGGTAGTCCAGGTGGGCGTCGATCGCAGCGCGCAAGCGCTCGCCAGGTGGCAGTGACGGGTTCGGCTTGGTGAGCGCGCGGAGCCTTAGCGATGCTGCGCGGATTGCTTCCACGTAGAACTCTCGTTTGCCGCGGAAGTAGTGATACAAGAGCCCCTTCGAGATACCGGCGGACTCAGCCAGCTTCTCGATCGAGATCTCCTCGTAAGGCTGAGTGGAGAACGCCTCGATGCCCAGCTCGAGCAGCTGCTTGCGACGTTCGTCGACTTGGAGCCTGACACGTCGCTGGCTGCGCATGGAGCGCCGACAGGACTACTCAGCTTCTGCAAGCCTCGCAATGTGCGCTAGCGCCACGCGAGCGCGCACAGCGCGTGCCTGTGCTTCTCGCCCGAATGGATGTTTCCGTCCTGAGCGCGGCTAACGAGGCCTACGCCAGAACGTAGGGCGCCAGTAGTACAGCTCGGTGAGATCTGCCGGCCCGCCTTCGTCGCTCGGCTCGGTCTCGAAAGAGTCAGCCTCGGAGATCGGCCGAAACCCGGGATCTAGCGGCTCGGCCGCGCTCGGCTTGCGTACGTCAGCCGCGAAGCGCTCGTCGACCGCGCCGCAGCGGGCGTAGCTTCGCTGCGCGTCGACGAGCGACATGACGTTCGTGGCGTCCGCCAGGTGCGGGAAGCGCAGCTGCTGAGCGTCATCTTCCCAAAAGCAGATCAGGCAAATGTCTTCCGAGCCGGGGGGCGCGCTGAAGACCAGGTGTCCACAACACGGGCACGGGAACGACGCTGCGCTCATCGCTCGATACTACGCCGAGCTGGGCTGCGAGGCAGCGCGCCCGAGCTTCCGCTTCACCTTGGGCTTGGCGTAAGAGGGCTTGGTCTTGAGCGGCTCCTCGCTCGCCGGCGGCTCCAGCGCGGGCTCAGCGTCGGCGGCTGCCGCTTGCGCCTCTTCCGGCGCTGCCGGCTCGGCAGACTCCGCCGGCTTGGGTGCCGCTTGCTTGCGCGGCTTGCTTGCGCGGGGCAGCGCGATCTCCGCGATGCGCGCCGACAGCGCTTCATCGCCCTCGGCGTAGATGCGCGCGTAGGCCAGCGCCTGTTGCGCGAGCGCGAGCAGCGCTTCTTGCCGCTTGCTGAGCTCCTCACGCAAGCTGACGAGCTTGGCCTCATGCGCTTCTAGCTCTGCCGCGCCGCTTTGCACCTCGGCCGCCAGCTTGCTGAGGCCGGCCGCGTCCACATCTGCAAAGCGAACGCCAGCGAGAGGTCCTTCGAAAAGGGAGACGACAGCTTGAACGGGTTGAGCTAACGATGTCATGAGCTGGCACGGAGCATACGTTCAGTATTGGGCCCATGCTAGCCAAAAAATTCGGGCACTTATCGCACCGTAACGACGCTCACGTCGCCGCGCTTCTTGAGCGCGTTCACGCCGACATCGCCATCGTAGCGCTGCAGGCGCAAATCCACGCTGCCCTCACCGACGCGCAAGCTCGACAGCCAGAGCTCGTCGATGAACGGAGGCAGCCGCGGGGTACGGAGCGTGACCCGGCCCTGGCGCGCGTCGAGCGAAAGCCCGAGCGCGGCCTTCAAGAGCATGAATACGGAAGCCGCCGCCCACGCTTGCGGTGAGCACGCCACCGGGTACAGGGTCGGACCCTGGCCGGGTAAGCGCTCGAAGCCGCAGAACAGCTCCGGCAAGCGATTGAGCTCCACCTTGCTACTGACGCCATAAAGCGCGTCCAAGATCGCGAGCGCCTCCTCGCGGTAGCCGTACGCCGCCAGGCCCTCCGCGGCGATCGCGTTGTCGTGCGGCCAGATCGAGCCGTTGTGATAAGACATCGGGTTGTAGCGGCGCTCACGCGTGGAGAGCGTGCGCACGCCCCAGCCGGAGAACATATCTTCCGAGAGCAGCTGGCGGCGCAATACCGCCGCGCGCTCCGGCAGCGCGATCCCGGTGTAGAGGCAGTGCGCGGCGTTCGAGCTCCGCACCTCGCAGCGGCGCTTGGAGCCGTCCAAGGCCAGCGCGTAAGTCCCCAGGTGGTCGCACCAGAAGGCCTCGTCGAAGCGCGCGCATAAGTCGCGAGCGTCCTTGTCGAAGCGCGCGCCCAGCTCCGGCTCGCGCATGGCCAGCGCCAGCTCCGCCATCCCGACGCGCGCCGCGTAAGCGTAGCCCTGCACCTCGCACAGCGCGATAGGTCCGTGCGCCAGCGTGCCGTCGGCGTGGAAGACGGAGTCGTTGGAGTCCTTCCAACCTTGTTGCACGAGGCCGTCGCGGGAGCGCCTGCCGTACTCGACGAAGCCATCGCCGTCGGAGTCACCGTAGCGCTCGAGCCATTCGCTGGCGGCGAGCAGGTTCGGCCAAATCTGCTGGATCAGCTCGACGTCGCCGGTCGTTCGGTAGTACTGGGCCGCCAGCATCAGGTAAAGCGGCGTGGAGTCGATGCTGCCGTAGTAGCGGCCGAACGGGATCTCGCGCAGCTCCGCCATCTCACCGTCGCGCAGCTCGTGCACGATCTTGCCCGGCTCGGCGTCGTTCAAGTCATCCGTCACGCGCGACTGCGTCGCAGAGAGGAAGCGCAGCACGCCCGCGCCGTACTCCGGCGAGAGCCACAGCGCAGACAGCGCCGTCCAGATGCCGTCGCGGCCGAACGGCGTGCTGAACCAGGGCACGCCCGCATACGGATACGGGCCGTGCGGTGTGTCGGCGGTGAGCATGTGCAGGTCGGCCCGCGACCGCTCCAACCAGGCGTTGAAGGCCTCGTTAGTCGTCCGCACCCCGCACTCTTGCTCGATACGCTGGCGTGAGCGGGCGCTGGCGTGGCTGAGCGCGTCGTCGAAGCGGGGCTGCTGGCTCAGCACGTCCTCGCCGCACTCGCAGCTGACCGTGACCTCCAGCACGATCGTCTGCTTGCTGTCGAGTCGCAGCCGATACTGCGCTTCCGACGCCGACAGGGAGCGAGGCTCCGGGCTCAGCTCGATGCAGGTGCGCCGCACCACCCCGTCGAGACCGCGGTAGCTCGCTACCACGCGCGAGCCGCTCACGAAGGCTGGTCGCAGCTCACCCCGGCCTGGGCGGCTGGTGCCGCGGACCTCGAACACGTCCACGAAATCCGCGCCGAAGTGCAGCTCCAGCGGCGCCGTCACCGGTGAGTCGCCGTGGTTGGTCACGCGGATGCGCTGCACGCACGAACCCTGGCGTAGCAGGATGAAGCGCGATACGTGCAGCGTGCCGTAAGAGATCAGCTCTTCACCGCCGTCGGCCGTCAGATCAGGATTGCTCAGATCGACAGCCAGCACGAGGTTGTCGTCCAGCATGCCGGAGGACAAAAAGAGCGGGCGCTTGCCCGCGATGCGTAGCTCCAGCCGCGAGAGGTAGCGGGTGCCGCGGTGATAGAGTCCCTGCTCGTTGCCGCCCGCGCGGTGCACGTCCCCAAAGCGGTTGACGAGCGCGAAGGTGTCGCCTTCCTTGAGCACGCGCGCGCCCGCCGCGGTCAGCGACGCTGAAGCTGCGACGTGGTAGCGGTCTTCTTCGGGATCGAGGGTATCCATGAAACCTCCTCACGGTCACGCCGCACGTTTGCCCCCGGCGCGCAGCTCCAGCAGGTGCTCGTACGCCAGCACGTAGTCTCGCGCCATGCGTGAGGCGTTGAAGCGCCGATCGAAGCACTCGCGCACCCGCTCGCGCGGCAGGGCCAATGCTCGGCGCGCGGCGTCCACGGCGTCGCGCATGTCGTCCACCAGGAAGCCGGAGACGCCTTCGTCGATCACCTCGGGCATGGAGCCGCGACGAAACGCCAGCACCGGCGTGCCGCACGCCATCGCCTCGATCGCGACCAAGCCGAACGGCTCTGGCCAGTCGATCGGCATCAACAGGGCCTTGGCCCGACCGCTCAGGTCAAGCTTGTCGTGCTCGTCGCGCTCGCCCAGGAACTCGACCAGCGGATCCCGAAACAGCGGCTCGATCTCTGCCTTCCAGTAGGGCTCGTCGGCCGCGGCGATCATGGCCGCTACCTTCAGCTTCATGCCCAGCGCGCGTGCCAGCTCCACCGCGCGATCCGGCCTCTTCTCGCGCGAGATGCGGCCGACGAACACCAGGTAGTCGTCCGGGTTCGCCACGAAGCGCTCCTGGCCGATGGCGAGACCGTGATACACGTTGGCGTGCCACAGCGCGCCGGGCACGGGCGAGCGCTGCGCGTTCGAGATCGATACGAGCGGCATGTCACTGAACTCGGCGTACAGCGCCTGTAGCTCGGGCAAGTCCTGCCGGCCGTGCAGCGTGGTGAGCTGTGGCCAATCCAGCGCGCGCGACAGCGCGAAGTGCAGATGGTCCACGTGGAAATGCAGCACGTCGAAGTCGCGGGCGCGCCGCGCGACCTCCGCCAGCTGCAGTTGATGCCAAGCGAAGGGGTCGCAGCAGCTCGAGTCCAAGCGCAGCGAGCGGGGGCTGATCGGTACCAGGTGCGCGCTGGTCACCGAGTCCGCGCTGGCGAACAAAGTGACGTCGTGCCCCATCGCCACGAGCTCTTCCGTGAGCACGTGGACCACTCGCTCGGTGCCACCATACGCCTGCGGCGGTACGGACTCGTGCAGTGGGGCGACCTGAGCGATGCGCATGAAGGGCGCTCCATGCGAGCTTCATACCAAGGAATAAACGCGCGTATTCGCGTCAGCCGCTGCGCGCGGAGGCTTGGTAGTAACCTCCGCTTTGCGACAACGAGGCTGGCTGACGCGGGCCGCCGCTCCGCGACGTGGCATATTCGCCCCATGCAAGGCGCCGTTCACACCTACGAGCTCATGATCCACGAGCGACACCTGGACACCTTCGGGCACATGAATAACGCGCAATACCTGGACTTGCTCGAAGAGGCGCGCTGGGACCTCATCACCAAGAACGGCTATGGCCTGAAAGAGATCCGCGAGCGCCAGGCCGGCCCGACCATCCTCGAGGTCAACCTGCGCTTCTTGCGCGAGATCAAGAACCGCGAGCGCATCAAAATCGAGAGCTACTGCGAGCCGTATACCGGCAAGATTTGCAAGTTTCACCAGCAGATGATCAACGAACAGGGACAGAAAGCGTGTGAGGCCGTGTTCGTGTTCGGGCTGTTCGATTTGGTCGCGCGCAAGCTGATCCCGCCCACACCCGAGTGGCTACGCGCCGTCGGGTTGGGCTGATTTTCGTGAGCGCTGGCGGACGAGCGCACACTCCGAGACAGAAGCTATCGCGGTCCCGTCACCTGCACTACGCTCGACCACTTCCAAAACGGAGGAGCGTTCAGGATGAAACTGACCAAGATCTCAACGGCCACGGTCTTGATGGTTGGCGCGACGCTGCTGCACGTCGGGTGCTCGAAGAGCGAGCCCCAGCCCAGCGCCAGCACCGCCGCAGCCACGCCACCTCCGGCGCCCGCACCAACACCCGCGCCCCCGGCGGATCCGGAGGCGGAGGCGAAGGCGCTCTTCAAGAGTCGCTGTGTGGTGTGCCACGGCGACCATGGCGCGGGCGATGGCCCCGGCGCCGCGGCGATCGAGCCCAAGCCGCGCGCTTTCGCGGAGGCAGAGTGGCAAGCCAGCGTCACGGATGAGCACATCAAGCGCATCATCGTCGAAGGCGGTCCGGCCGTCGGCAAGAGCCCGGGTATGCCGCCCAACCCGGATCTCAAAGGCAAGGATGAGGTCGTGACGGCGTTGGTCAAAGTCGTGCGCGACTTCAAGAAGTAGCGTGCTCGCGCGCGGCCCGTCCGTTGGCGCTTCTGATTTTCCGCGATAGCCTGGCCTGGCCATGCTCTTGACGTCGCGACCGCCGCTGCTGGCTGCCGTCCTTGCGCTCGGCGCGTTGAGCTCGCTGGGGTGCGACGAGGCCACTCAAGAGCAGGCTCGCGTCGCGCCTCCTGTGGAGCTGCCGTGCGCTGCCGATGAACGGGCGGATGGCGACGGCCAGTCCGATCAGATAGTCGTCCCGGACTCGGTGGGGCCCGCTGTGCCGCGCGTGGTGGTAATGGGCGATTTGCACTCGGACCTGGACGCGGCGCGCAAAGCCTTCCAGCTCGCGGGCGGTACCGATGCCGACGACGCCTGGATCGGCGGCGAGCTCACGATCGTCCAGCTCGGTGACATGATCGGTCGTAGCGACGCGGAGCGAGAGGTCTTGGACTTCTTGTTCGCGACTCGAGACAAGGCCCAGGCTGCTGGCGGCAGGGTTCACCTGCTAGTTGGCAATCACGAGGTCATGGGCGGCCGCGTCGACAATCAGGCGATTGGCCTCGATCCCTTCCCGGGCTACGAGGACTTGACGGAGCTCGACTTGAACGACGCTCGGCTCCAAATCTTGCCTGAGCACGCGAAGAAGCGCGGCGCCGCGCTGATGG
>JAEYOT010000081.1 GCA_023411445.1 Pseudomonadota bacterium | reverse complement strand
CCAGGGGCCCGGCCCACTCGAAGCGGTGGACCAGCCAATAGGTCAGGGCCACTGCCGCCACACCGCCGCCGAGCAGCCACAAAAGGATACGTCCAACGCGGCGACGCCTGACGGGACGCTCGCTCTTCTGCGACGAACGCACCGCCGCCGACGCCTGAGACATCCCCGGGCCATACCACAGTATAAGGACCCCGATGCACTCCGGCCGCCACGTCACGGCGGGGCAAGCCCCCGGCCGCCTCGTCCTGGCCGTCGTGCTGGCCCTGCTGTGTTGGCTGGAGAGCGCCGCCGCCTTTGCCCAACTGCGCGTGCCGAAGCTGGAGCCGGCGCCGGACCTGAGCGGTCTTGCCGGTCGGCCGCTCACGCGCGTGGAGGTGGTCGTGGCCGGCAGCCGCTGGCAAGGCCAGCGGCCCAGCGTGCGCGCCGAGCCGGGCCAGCTGCTGTCGCCGGAGCTGGTGCGCCGCTCATTGAACCAGCTCTTGGATAGCGGCCGCTTCGCCAGCGCACGAGCCGAAGCAGAGCTGGAGGGCGACGGCGTGGTGCTGCGCTTCCACTGCACGCCGCGGCGCGTGATCGCGGACGTGCGGGTGAGCGGCGGCGTGCTGGCAGAAGACGTGCTCTTGCGCGCGGTGGGGGCTCAGCTAGGCCGCGAGCTCGTCGAGCGCGATCTGCTCGAGATGCAAGAGCGCCTGCGCGCCGAGCACTGGCGACACGGCTTTCCCAACGCCCGCGCGCAAGTGGTAGCCATCGACACGGACGACCCGCTGCGCATCGCCTTGCGCATCGATCTGGAGCCGGGTGAGCCGCGCCGCATCGACGCGCGCCGCTTCTTCGCCTGGCCGGATCCGAAGGATCCGGTGCTGGTCAGCCTGCTGCGCGAGTACCCGATGGATCGCGGCGATCGCGCGGACGAAGAGCAGATGGACGCCGCCGATCGCAAATTCGAGGCGCTGCTGCGCGCGCGCGGCTTTCACCGCGCCGTGGTCGAGCACCAGCTGGTGGCGGGCCAGGGCGGCGCGGTAGTGCTAGACGTCAAGATCCGCGCCGATCAGCGCTTCCGCATCGGCTTCGAAGGCAACCGGCTGTTCGACGCCGACGAGCTGACCGCGGTGCTGGGGCTGGAGGACAGCGACGACCGCGCCCCGGAGACGCTGAGCGAAAAGCTGCGCCTGCACTACCTCATGCGCGGCCGGCTCGACGTCCAGGTCACGCCGGTGCTGCGCACGCGACCGGGCTCCGCCGTGAGCGATCTGGTCTTCGTGATCCGCGAAGGTGAGGCGCTGCGCGTCAAGGCGCGGCGTTTCCCGTGCCTCACGCATTTTACGCCCGAGCAAGTAAGCTCGGAGATCGACAGCTTCCTGGCTGAGCTGCCGGGCGGCGAGCTGCTCGGCCCAGTCGATCCGCGCGTGAGCGAGCCGCTGTACGGCCCGCTCACCAGCGGCATGCGCCACGCTCCGCGCGACTTCTCGCCGTACCAGTACTACGTGCCGGACGTCTACGAGCGGGCGATCGAGCACCTACGCGATCTGTACCGCGCGGAGGGCTACCTCTCGGCCACCGTTGGCCCGCTCTCGCTCGTGCGCCACGCCTGCGACCGCCGCTCGCCACCCGGCCAGTGCCTGCAGCAAGGCCGTGAGATCTTGCCGCAGGCCACCTGCAGCTATGACGACGTGGGCATCCCGCTGGAGCAACCGCCGCTGGACTCCACGCTCAACTGCGTACCGGACCCGAAGCAGGGCAAGCGCTGCTCGCCGGAGCTTGCCGTGCACCTGCCGATCCGGCTGGGGCCGCGCACGTACCTGCACGACGTGGCGTTCGAGGGCAACCGCGCGCTGGTCGAGAAGCGCCTGTTCTTGGCCTCCGAGCTGGAGCTGAACGTGCCGCTCAGCCAAGCCGAGATGGATCGCGCGCGGCGCCGCGTGCTCGACACTTACGCGGAGGAGGGCTTCGCCTTCGCCGACGCGGAGGTAGAGCTGGATCTGTCGCCAGATCACACGCGTGGGCGCGCGCGCTTCGTGATCAGCGAGCGCGAGCAGGTACGGATCTCGCGCATCGTCATCCGCGGCGCGCAGAGCACCAGCGAGCGGCTGATCCGCAGCCGCGTCGCGCTGCAGCAGGGTGGCGTGTACCGGCGTAGCCTGGTGCGTCGCACGGAAGAGCGCCTGGCGACGCTGGGCGTGTTCGGCAGCATCAGCGTCGGCTTCGAAGATCCGTACGTGCCCGCGCGTGAGAAGGTCGTGGTGATCACGGTGGAGGAGCGGCTGGCACAGTACGTGGACGTGCGCCCCGGCCTCAGCAGCGGTGAAGGCTTCCGCGTCTCCTTCGAGTACGGCCATCGCAACCTGGCGGGTGAGGCCATCCAACTCACGCTGCGCTCGCAGCTCAATTTCTTGCCGCAACAGTTCATCATCGAGGAGGACGTGCGCGCCAAGCACGAGTCGGTGGAGACGCGCTTCGGCCGGCACAACTCGGCGAGCGTGGAGTTCCCCGAGATCGGGCTAGGCCCGCTGTTCCGCCTGAACGTCGAGGCCATCGACGTGCGCGACAACGCCCGCGACTACAGCCTGGTGAAGGACGCCTTCATCCCGACGCTGATCTTTCGGCCTGAGCGGCGGCTCTCCGCGCAGCTCGGCGGCTCGCTGGAGCTGAACACCGCCACCATCTTGGGCGACACCTCCGGCCTAGCCGCGTACATTGAGAAGAGCGGCCAGCGCACCACCTTCCGTGTGCCGGAGGGCACCACGTTCGTGATCGCGCAGCGCGCCTCGGCCACCTGGGACCAGCGCGACGTACCGCTGGATGCCACACGCGGCTTCTTGATCTCGGGCACAGTGGAGCACGTGCGCGCCAAGCCGGTAGGTGACACGGCCGTCCGCGCCAAAGAGAGTTCCGGCAACGGCCCGTTCGATCCGGTGGTGAGCGACTTCATGCAATACACGTCGCGCGTCGCTGGCTACATCCCGCTCACGAAGCGCGGGGCCGCGCTCGCGCTGTCCTTCCGCTGGGGCTTGAACAGCCAGCTCATCGCCGGCTCCCACACCTACCCTGATCGCTTGTTCTTCATGGGCGGCGTGGACACCATCCGCGGCTTCTCGCAGGACTCGTTGATCCCGGAGGACATCGCCCAGCAGCTGCTCGACGCGCAGGAGCTGGCGAGCGCCGTCCCGGGAGACAATGAGGTGCTGCGCGTGGATCGCATCTTGATCCGCGGCGGCGACGTGTTCGTGAACCCGCGCGCCGAGCTGCGCATCCCGCTCAGCGGCAGCGTGCAGACCGCGCTGTTCGTGGACGCCGGCAACCTGTGGAGCTCGCTGCGCGCGTTCCGCGACATGCGCTTTCGGCTGCGCTACGCGGCCGGCAGCGGCATCCGCATCTCCACGCCCGTCGGCCCCTTGGTGTTCGACTACGGCTTCAACTTGGAGCGCATCCTCGACCAGCTGGATCCGGAGCGAGAGCGCCAGCGCTTTTGGGAAGACCTGGGCGCGTTCCATTTCTCGATCGGGCTGTTCTAAGCACTCGTAACTCCATGTAACGCATGGAGTTTCAGCCCAGTACGGCAGCTGTTGGGGGGAGGCCGTATTTCTGTTGGGGCTGCCCAGCTGGGCAGCCCGTCACTGGGCCCTCCCCCAGCCAGCCGTCACCAGCCGAGCGCCTCTTGGCCTCTGCCGCGCCGTCCCGCACCGAGACGATTGCTCCGATCCGAGACGCGCGAGACGCGAAACAAACTCCCGTGCGTCCTAATGCCGCTCCCGATCCTGCCGTTCACCTCCAAGGCGCACAGCATGGCATTGGCGAGCACGAAGCCTCCTCCTCCTGACTTCCAGAGAACCGTCTCCGGATCAGGCCCGAAGAGCAGCTCCGTGCACGACCTCACCGCGGAGGATCTGGACGTGGTGTTCCAGCCCATCGTGGACATGCAGACCGGGTTCACCTTCGCCTACGAGGCGCTGACGCGCTGCAAGTGGCCTGAGTTCAAGAGCCCGCTCGCGCTGTTTCAGCAAGCAGAGGCCGAGCGCGCCTGCGGTCCGCTCGGACGCAAGGTTCGTGAAGTCGCGTTCGGTCGCTGCGCGGACGCGCCTTTGTTCATCAACCTGCACCCTCACGAGCTGAGTGACGGCTGGCTGGTGCGCCCCGACGACCCGCTATTTTTCCACGACCGCGCGGTGTACCTGGAGATCACCGAGTCCGCCGCCTTCAGCTATTTCGGGCTGTGCGCTGGCGTGCTGAAGGAGATCTGCTCGCGCGGCGGCGCCTACCTGGTGGTAGATGACCTAGGCGCTGGCCACTCCAACTTGAAGCGCATCGTGGATTTGGAGCCCCACGTCGTGAAGCTGGATTTGGCGCTCGTACGCGGCATCGAGAAGAGCCGTCGCCAGCAGATCCTGGTGCGCCAAGTCGTCTCGCTGTGCGAGGAGCTGGGCGCCAAGGTCGTGGCCGAAGGCATCGAAACGGACGAAGAGCTGCGGGCCGTGCTCGACACGGGCGCGCACTACGGGCAAGGCTACCTGTTCGCCAAGCCGTCGTACCCAATCCCGAGCGCGCGCTGGCCGCTCGATCGCCACACGCCCGCCGCCGCTCAGTAGCGGGTCGGCGTGCTCGAGCCGCGCTCAAGCCGCAGCGGCGCTGCAGTTGGCGCGCAGCAGCGGCAAGAGCACGTCCCGGTACACGTCGCGGTCCCGCTCCGCTAACGCCTGGGCGGCGCCTCGCTCGCTCGTGAAGAGCTCGTCCGTGGGTGCCGTGGCGATGGGGGGCGCCGGCAGGGCGATGCCGGCGAGCACGCGCTCCGTCACGGCCAGCGTGAGCGCGGGCGAAAGCTCCCGGCACCATGCCAGAATCGCAAACGCCAGCTCCGCGTGGCGCTGCTCCTCCTCTGCGATAGCGAGCAGCGCGGCGCGCAGCGCCTCGTCGCGGGTGTGCTCGGCCCGACAGCGCAGGCGCTCGCAAGCCAACGTTTCACCGATGCAGCCCTCGAGCAGGTTCGCTTCGATCAGCGCCGACAGCGAGTCATCCTCCAGCGCGCCGGCCAGCGGCAGCGCGCCCGCCAGGTAGGGCCCGCCGCCGTAGGTCGCGGCTCGCTCGAAGCAGAAGCGGGCGTGGCGCACCTCGTCCAAAGAAGCCTCTTGGGCTCTCTCCACGAGCTCGAGCGGAGCGCCGTGAGCGAGCAGCTGCAGCGACAGCCGCGCGAACGCCGCAACGGAGGCGTGCTCCGCCAGCGCATCCGCCAGCCACGCCGCAGCCAGCTCTGGGTGAGGCGCGCCGACGGGCGAGCCGATCAGCCGTGCGACGCGCGCCGAGCCGCGCACCAAGAACGGACGCCCGTCGCACGAGGGGATGAAGTGGTAGCAGCAGCGCTCCGCCTCCCGCTTCGCGCTCTCTGGCTGCCAGCTGCTGGCGAGCCCGCTCTCTGGAGAAAGGCGTGCGATCGCGGCGTACTGCTCCGTATCCGGACAGCTCTCGCCGTCCCAGCTCTTGGCAGTGAGCACAGTGAACGTGTCGGCGCTGGGCGAGCCGTTGGCCTTGGCCACGCCGTCCTCCCTCGCCTGCCGCAGCTCACTCAAGTTGTAGCACTCGTCGAACGGGGGGCAGTCGCACGGACCTGACGCCAAGGTAGCTAGCGCCAGCGCCGGCAAGCGCGCCGCCCGTCCCAAACACACGAGGAGCGCCCGATGTTCTACCCTGCCCATGCGCGCAGCTTGGCAGCTCAGCGCCTGCCGAGCAAGTAGCGGCGGAGCGCGTAGCTCGGGAGCAGCGAGTGGTTGAGCTCTGGCGCGATGCGGGCGCCGCTCAGGTGGTGGAGCGCGCGGTAGCGGCTCCAATGCAGCCCGGGATTTTGGTGGTGCACGGTGTGGTAGCCGTTGTCGAACACGAACCAGTTCCACAGCGGACTGACGAAGTTGCGTGAATGATGGTGCTTGGAGCTTGGGTCGCAGTCCACGTGCTGCAGGTAGTTGGTCAGCATCATCCAGTAGTTGCCCAAGAGCGCCGGCAGCCCGACGGCGACGCCGTAGCTCCAGGCACCCAGCTTGAGCCCGTGCACCTGGCAGAACAGCGCCAGCACCGCGGCGTGTCCGAGCACCAGTCCTGCGAGCTCAGCCACGATGCGGGTGGCCTGCGCTGAGCGAGCCTGCAGCTGCTTGCGCGCGTAAGCGAGCACGAGCGGCAGCTGCCAGCGACTACACGAGATGGGATAGGTAACGAGCGCCCACAGCGAATCTCGCTCGGCGTGGCGCGTAGTGCTGCTCGCGTCGGCCGGGCCGTTCAAATGCCGATGATGGTCCTGATTGTGCGAAGGCACCCAGGCAAAGCTGGGAAACCCGTAGAAAAACGAGAGCCACGCGCCGTAGAGCAGGTTCGCCCGTCGCGACACGAAGACCGGGCAGTGGTTGTGGTTGTGCGATAGCACTCCCGAGAGATACGAGCAGTAAAGGATGAGCGGGAGCAGCCAGGGCAAGAGCGCTGGACGATAGAACGTCAGGGCCGGGGCGAGCGGAAACAGCAGCCCGGCCCACACGAGCGTGCGCCGATCTTCGACGAACCGAAGCTTCATGTTGTTGATCCCGTGTTAACGTGGCTCGCGTGCTTGCGAACGACAGGCAGTTTGCTCTGCGCGCAGTGCTTGGACCACTCGCGTTCGTTTCAGGTTTCAGATGAGTCGACGCGCATCGCTCAAACCCGCAAGAAACCAGCCACAACAGCCGCGCTCACGCGCCACCGTCACGGTGATCTTGGACGCGGCGATTCGGATTTTGGATCGGGAAGGCTTGGAGGCGCTGACGACCACGCGCATCGCGGAGGTGGCAGGCGTCAGCGTCGGTACGCTGTACCAGTACTTCGCCCACCGCGACGCCGTGATCGACGCCCTGCAGGATCGTGAGCTGGAGCGCGCCAGCGCCATGCTCGAGCAGGTGCTGACAGCTCGCGCTCAGGACTCCAACCGCGCCGTGGCGCACGCCGTGATGATCGAGCTGCTGAGGCTGTACCGCGCTGCGCCAGCGCTGCACCGGCTGCTCGCGGTGGACGGCCTGCGCTACACCACACCCGAGCGGGTGCTCATGTTCGACGCGCGAGGCATCGCGACCGTCAGAGCCTTCCTCACCTTGGCCGGTCCGCGCGTGCGCACGGCGAACTTGGAGGCTGCGGCCTTCATCATCTACCAAGCGGTGCGCGCCACCATGCTGGCCTACTTGCTAGCGTCACCGCCCGGAGTGAACGACGAGCTCATCGTCAGCGAGCTCACGGAGCTGTGTTTGCGCTACCTGAGCCTGGAAGAAGCAGCCACGTAGCAGCCTGCCACGGCCTTGCGTAACGCCACGGTTTGACTGCGTCGCGACGCTTACCGCTGCTCGCCAACAGCAGCTGTCCGCGCTAATGCTGAGGCGTGCCAACGCGACTCGAGCCATCGCTGCTCGTCTTCCTTTTGGCGTGTGCGCCGTGCGCCTGCAGCGACGGCGCCACGACGACGTCGCGCGCGCCAGGAGCGCCAGACGACGAGCCACCAGCGCAAGACGAAGACGAGCTACCAGCCAAGGACGAGGAGCTACCAGCGCCGTGTGAGCCGCTCACGGCGCCGAGCGCCGAGGTGCTGCTCGACGACTTTGAAGATGGGGATTTGACGCTGAGTCGCGCCGACGGGCTGCGCGGCGCTTGGTACGCAACCAACGACGGCAGCGGCGAGCAAGTCGGACCCCTATCGGTCATGAACGACGAGAGCGAGCCAGCCTCTCGTGCGCTCTACACGAGCGGCGTCGGCTTCGAGGAGTGGGGCGCCTTCGTCGCCGCGCGCCTCAACAGCGCGCGCGGCCGCGCCTGCACGTACGATCTCTCCGCGTCCACGGGCCTGTCGTTGCGCGTGCGCGGCAGCGGCTCCGTGCGCGTGAACGTCGCCACCACCGCGACGACGCCGCTGGTCGATGGCGGCACGTGCAAGGACGAGCGCTGCAGCGACTTTGGCGCAGCCGTCGAGCTTACCCCCGTTTGGCGCGAGCTTAAGCTCGACTTCGCGAGCCTGACCCAGCCCGACTGGGCTCGGCCCACGAGCTTCGACGCGAGCACGGTGCTGCGCGTTTCGATTTGGACCGAGCAGGAGGACTTTGAGCTTTGGCTCGACGACCTCGCTTTCTACGGGGCAGGTGAATGAGCGTCGCGTCCAAGGTGAAGGAGCGCCTCTCGCTACGCACGGCGCAGGTCAGGGCCATGGTCACGCTCGCGTTGAGCAACGTCATGTCGCGTCGGCCCGCGGTCGCCGCCGGCGGCCCTGTCGTGTCGCTGACCAGCTACGGTAAGCGCGCGCGCACCGTCGGCTTCACGTTGGAGTCGATCGCGCAGGGCACGCTCTTGCCCTCACGGCTGCTGCTATGGCTCGATGAGCCCGAGCTCATCGCGCGGCTACCGGCCTCGGTGCGCCGCCTGCAAGCGCGCGGCTTGGAGGTGTTGCCGTGCGAAAACTACGGGCCGCACAAGAAGTACTATCCGTACGTCGCGGCGCAGACCACGCTCGACGCGCCCCTGGTCACGGCGGACGACGACGTACTCTACCCGCGGGACTGGCTCGCGAGCTTGATAGCCGCACACCAACGCGAGCCCGAGCTGGTGCACTGCTACCGAGCCCGCGTGATGGCCTTGAGCGGCTCGGAGCTGTTGCCCTACGCCAGCTGGCCTGACTGCAGCACCACCGCGCCCAGCCACCGCCACTTCTCCGTGGGCTTGGCGGGGGTGCTGTTTCCGGCCCACGTGCAGCGTGAGCTGCAGCACAGCGGTGCGAGCTTCACGTCGTCGTGCCCACGCACCGACGATATCTGGCTGAACCTCCACGCTCAGCGCGCGGGCGCGCGGGTGCGCCAGCTGCGCGCGCGGCCCCAGCACTTCATGCTCTTGCCCGGCACGCAGAGCGTCGCCCTGCTCCATAGCAACGTGCAGACCGGCAACGACGCCGCGCTGCGAAAGCTGTACGACGCCGAGCAGCTCGCGCGCCTGCTGCAGCACGCTTAGCTTGCAGAAAGAGCTACCGCGGCGGGAGCTTCTGGTAGACGCGCACCCAGTCGATGACGAGCGCTTGCGGGAAGGCGTCGTCGTCGATGCCGTAGCGGCCGGCCCACTGCCCGCCGATGGCGAGGTTGAACAGCACGTGCGCAGGGCCGGCTAGCTCGCCGTCCTTGTACTTCCAGTCGAAGGTGCGCGTATAGATCTTGAGTCCGTCCACGTAGAGAGTGAGCTCGGACGGCGTCCACTCCGTGCCGATGGTGTGAAAATCGTCATCGAAATTGAAGGGAGCGCGGTAGTCCTGGTGCTTCTCGATGAAGCGCTCGTGCTTGTAGCTAAAGTGTGCGACGCCCGTCGGCGTGCGGGTGGCGGCGCTGTGAATCTTGTCGACCTTGTCGTCCTTGCCGTTGTTCACGAACTCGAAGAAGTCTACCTCCGGCGGGTGATTGAGCCTTCCGGTCTCGGACACGTCCGAGTTGAGCCAGAACGCCGCCCAAGTACCGATCGCGCTCGGCATCTTCACGCGCGCCTCGTAAAAGCCGTAGCGCGCAGTAAAGTCCGAGCGGATCATACCCGACTCGAAGTTGATACCGGAGGGCTGACTGCGCTTCAGCTTGCGCGCCACGAGCGAGAGCGTGCCGCCCTGCACGCGGTGGTTGTCGTTGTCGGTGTAGCGTTGGTTCTCGTCGTTCAGACGATCGAGCGTCTCCGACGCGTAGATGTAGCGCGTGTACCACTTCTTGCGATCGAGCGACGTACCCGAGAATTCGTCGTTGAACACGAGCCCGTAGCCTTCAGGCACGAAGGAGCCCGCCCAAGAAGCAACCGGAGTCGTCCGAGGCAGCGGGCCGATCTCTTTCAAGGACGCGGAGCTGATGGTCAGCTTGCCGCCGCGGCCGTCCAGCGCCAGCTCGGCCAAGGCGACGTAGGCGGGCGCCGTCAGCTCCAGCTCGTAGCGCCCCGGGCTAGAGCCCGTGACCTGCACTTTGTAGGTGCGGTAGGTATTTCTGTGCTTGGGCTCGCGGAACCGGATGGCGACGCTGCCACCGCCCGGCGCCTCCGCGCTGGCGGAGAGCTCGAGCCGGTAGGAGCGGCCAGCCTGAAAGGTGTCGGCGGGCAGCGCCGCGATGAGGCTCGCGACCGAGCCAAGCTCCCCGCGCAACTCGCTCGGCAGGCGCTCGCTGGCGCTCGGCTCGTAGGCGGGTAGCGGCAGCAGCGGCGGCGGGGTCTTGCGGCGGTCGTTCAAGCGCACCTCCGCCGGGCTCCGGCGCGCCACCTGGCAAGCCGAGCTGACCAGCATCAGCGCGAGCACCGCGCAGAGCGCCCAGCGGAGAGAGCTCATGGCGCGCGGCTCAGGGC
>JAEYOT010000930.1 GCA_023411445.1 Pseudomonadota bacterium | reverse complement strand
CTCGGCGTCCTCCACCGCCTCGAACACGGGGCGCAGGTGAGGGCTGCGCTGCATCTCGCCGAACGCGCCGCTGGCCGCGAGCGCGCGCGCCTGCGGTCCATCCAGCACGATGAACACGTTGCTGAGCCCGTCACCGGCTGGCGCGTCGATCACGTCCACGATCTTGGAGCGATCCAGGTGCAGCTCCTCGCTGCGGCGCTGGATGAGCACGCGCTTGTCCGTGATGATGTAGCGGGTGTGCCCGAAGAGCTTGCCGGGGCGAATGATCGTGTCGTACGCGATGTAGCCGCCGACCAACAGCACCAGCGCGACGGCGAGGAAGATGCCGGTCGCCAGCGCTAGGAAGCTGGGCGAAAGGTAAGGCAGGCCTCCGCGCGCCACCTTGCCCAGGGCTTTGAGCGCGCGCAGCACCATCTCGAAGCCCATCAACACCGTGAGGCCGGAGATGGCGAGCAGCAGCCACTGCCGCTGACCGCTGGGCAGGTAGGCACGCAGCTGGTGACGGGGCTGCGCGGACCAGATCACGCGCTCGCCGCGGTCCAACCGCTGGCCGATGGGCAAGTCAGCGCTGCCGAGCGGCGCGATGTCCTCCGCGCCGCGCACGATGGCCCAAACGCGATCCGGCGCCGCGATGCCGGGCAGGCGCAGCAGCAAGCGACGCCTGAGCGCGCCCGTCGGCACGGCGCGCACCAGCTCGAGATCGCCCGTGTCCGGCTGCTCCTCGTCCCAGAAGATGCGAGCGAAGCTGACCGCGCGCCGCTCGATGCTGCGGCGGAAGGGGCCAAACTGCACCACCACGTGGTGCTCCGTGACGATGTAGCGCGCGCGCTCCATCAGCATGCGCGGCACCGTCCGTAGACCGATGCCGAGCGCCGTGGCCCAGAACGCGAATAGCACCGTGCCGGTGGGGGTGACGCGCAGCACCACAGACGTGACCACCGCGAACAGCAGCGAGATGGCGGCGGTGATGAAGCAGAGGACAGCGAGCGCTCGCAGCAGCCACGACGGACGCACGGACTTTGGACGACCAGTCCAAACAATCCGCTCTCCGTACAGCGAGTCTCGGGGCACCGTGGCTCCTCAGCGAAGTAACGACCGCACTCCGGACAAACTTGCGCTCGAGGAGTTCCAACGTCAACGCGCTGCGGCACCTTTTAGTGCCGCTGGATGCCCGAGTCGGCTCGGCTCAGGTGCCGGGGGAGACGAACACCACCTCGAGCCGCTCGTTTCGGGCGGCTGCCCCTGCGCGATCCGGCGGGACTACGGGCGAGGTGCTGCCAGCGGCTCGGACTTCCACCTGCTTGGCGCCGGCGGCCTTGAGGGCGTCCACCGCTTGGGTGCCGACCCCGTCGTCCTTGGTGCCCGGACGGGCGTCGTGCACCACCACCAGAACGGGGAAGTCCGGGTGCGCTTGGGCGACGCGGCCGAGCTCGGTCAGCTTCGCGGCGCTGGCGGAGGTCAGCTTGCCACCTTCCCGCAGGGGCCGGAGCGTGACCACCACGCCGCGATCGTCGCGGAAGGGCATGAAATCCGCCCGGCTGAGCGCCGTGAGCAGCGCGTCGGACTCCCCGCGGGCCGGGTTGGCCTGGACGCGGGGCCGCCGCGCCAGCGTGAGCTCGCGCAAGCAATCTGAGCGCAGCGCGGTGACGTCGTCGATCGGGGCGGGGGCGGCGGTGTCCAACTTGGCTCGCAGCTCGTCCGCCTTGGCCAGCAGTGGGGCCAGGCTGGCTCGGCCCGGCTCGATCAAACGAGCCGACACGCACAGCAGCGAAGCCTGCGTGACGATGGCACGCCCGGCCTCGCGACGAGCCCGTTCACGCTCCGGAGTGGCTGGGGCGCTCTTGGCCAGCGGCTCGGCGTCGCGCACCACCTTGGCGCGCAGCTCTAGGTCGGCGGCTTCGGCCGAGACCAGCTGCTGCTCGGCCGTGAGCTGCGCCAAGCGCTCGGCTTGCTTCTGTTCCTGCGCCGTGGCTTCCGCTAGGCGAGCTTCGGCCTGCGTGAGGCGCGCCTCGACGGTGGCGCGCAGGTACGCAGCCAGGGCCTGCTCGGCCAGGATCTGCGCCGCGGTCAAGTCCCCCGCGGCGTAGGCTTCGTCGGCGCGCTGGCGCAGCAGCTCCGCGCGGGCAAACGCCTGCGGAGCCGTCGTCTTCGTGGCCACCACGGCCGGCGCTTCACGCACCGAGTCGGCCTCGGTCAGCGCGGGCGGGCGGGAAGGCGAAGCGCAGCCGCCGAGCGCAGCAAGGAGCAGGAGCAGGCGCGCCTTCACGGCTTGGCTCCGGGCTTGGCTCCGGGAGCAACGGGCACCTCGCTCGGCGCGGGCGACTTTTCTTCCAGCTTGCGGAGCGCTTCCTCGGCGCGCGCTCGCCGCGCGACGGTCTGCTCCACCAACGTCTGCGCGCGGAACACCTTGGTCTCGAGCTCCCCGGCTCGCGTCTGCGAATCCAAGAGCGCCTTCTCCCGCTCGGCGGTCTTGCCGAGCAGCTTGGCGGCGTGGGCCCACTCCAGCGCGACGGCCTCCAGCATGGCGCCGTGCTTCTGATCGCCCGCCGTGCGCATCTGGTCGGCGCGCTGCAGGGCTTGTTGCGCCTTGCCCACCGGCTCGGCTGCCACGCGGGTGGCCAGCTCCGAGCGGGCGACCTCCGCCAGCAGCGCCGTCGCCTCCGCTTTCGCCTCCCGCGCCCCCGCGGCCCCCCCCGGGGTAATG
>JAEYOT010000928.1 GCA_023411445.1 Pseudomonadota bacterium | reverse complement strand
GCCCTGAGGGTTCGCGCTCGTGCCCGCCGAGCCGCCGAGCGCAGCGCCTGCGCCAGCGCCGCCGCTACCGGCGGGTGAAGCGCCATCGCCACCACCGCAGGCGAGCGACAACAACAGCGCGGGGCCGAGGCGAAGTGCTCTCGCGATCACGGCAGCACGGCGGGTGACGGGTTGCCCGTGTAGACGGCGGTGCAGCGCGGCTTCTTCACGTCCGGTGGGCATTTCAGTCCTTGGTAGTAGCTCAGTGACTGGGCCAGCGGCGCGTAGCCGCTCGGCAGCGCCTGCCCGGAGACTTGGCTGAAGTAAGCCAAGCTGGCGTCGCGCCACCAGCGCGCTTCGTAGTGTTGGATTTGGAGGAAGTCGCTCACCTCCTTGAAGCGCTTGGCGTCCACGCGACCTTCGACGCTCTTCCAGGCCTCACGCATCTCCGCCACCTCGTCCACGCCTTGGCTGTAGCGATGAACCAGCTCGGCCCACACCGTCTTGCCGCTGCTGAGCATCTCCTGCCAGCCCGCGCGATGGAAGAAGAGTAGATACTCGAGCGGCGTGCTGCTCTTCGTCGCGAAGAGCTCGCGCACCTTCGGCGCGTACTGCGCGAGCGCGTTGCTGCCCGCGGCGGTGCGGTCGAAGCCGATGCCCTGCATATTTGCCTTGTGGTAGTACGTGGGGTTCCACTCGGCGCGGCTCAGGTTGCTCACCCAGGCGCCCGGACCATAGTGGTGATCCGTCCCCATGATGTGCGCCAGGCCTAGCGGCGTCATGTAGCTCACGAGCGCCTCGCGGGACCGCATCATCATTTCCACCACCGGGGCGACCACAGCGGGATCGTTGGACAGCGTCTGCCGCGCCCACTCTTCCGCGATGACTTCGGCAGAGACGTTGCCGCTGTAAGCCATGCGCCCGAACACGTACCAGTTGGCTTGGTTGAAGTGAGAGCCGGTCCAGTTCGTGTCGTCGCCGATGTTGGCGACACCTGCGATGGCGTTGAGCTCGTGGCCATGGAGCGAGCCATCGATCACCTTCCACACGGTGGAGCCGGCGGCGCCCACGTGCGTGTCCGCCTCCAGCACTTCTTGGTACATCGGCCCGAGGTAGGCCAGGTGCGTGTCTTGCCCCAGGTACTCCTTGGTGATCTGGAGCTCCATCGCCAGCGGCGTCTTGGGCATGGCGCCGAACAGCGCGTGAAACGGCTCGCGAGGCTGGAAGTCCAGCGGGCCATTTTTCACCTGCACCATCACGTTGCTCTTGAACTTGCCGTCCAGCGGCTGAAACTCTTCGTACGCTTCCTTGATGCGATCGACGGGGCTGCTAGCCGCATAAACGAAGGCGCGCCACATGACGATGCCGCCATGCGGAGCCACCGCGTCCGCCAGCATGTTGGCGCCGTCCGCGTGGGTGCGGTTGTAGTCCTGCGGACCCGGCTGGCCTTCCGAGTTGGCCTTGACCAAGAAGCCGCCGAAGTCCGGGATCAGCCCGTAGATCTCCGTGGCCTTGCTCGCCCACCACTGTTTGACCTGGTTGTTGTTCGGATCCGCGGTGTTCAATCCGCCGATCTCGATGGGCGCGCTGAAGCGCGCGGTCAGGTACACCTGAATGCCGTAGGGTCTGAACACGTCTGCCAGCGCCTTGACCTTGGCCAAGTAGGATGCCGAGAGCACCTGCGCGTTGGCGTTGACGTTGGTGAGCACGGTGCCGTTGATGCCGATGGAGGCGTTGGCCCGTGCGTACTCCGCGTAGCGCGGCGACAGCGTGCCGGGCAGCGCGCTCCAATCCCACAGTGAGCGGCCGGCGTAGCCGCGCTCCACCGAGCGATCCAGGTTGTCCCAATGGTTCAGGATGCGGCGCTTGATGCGAGGCGTGCCGCTCAGCGCCAAGCCTTTCAGCGTGCTGTGGCTCTGCAGGTGCCGGAGGAGCGCAAAGCTGCCGTACAGCACGCCGCGCTCGGTGTTGCCGGCGACCACGATGGCCGGGACACCTTCCACCATGGCTTGTTCCACCAGGTAGCCCTCGGGGCCGAGCGGCGCCAGGCGCGCTGCCAGCGGAAGGCCAGCGATGATCGTGGAGGTGGTGGGCGTGCCGATCACCACCGCGCCTTCACCCAGGGTCGCTTCGGTGGCGACGGTCGCGCCGGTCAGGCCGCTCAGCCCCTTCTCGAGCTCCTTCTCCGCGAGGTTCGTGGTCGCGCCGTCGGCCGTGCTCACGACGCGCTTGAGCGCAGCGCGGTATTCCGCGAGCCGGCCTGGGATGGCAACCTCAGGGTAGCGGAGCCAGAGCTGCGCCCCGGTCTCGTCCGGCAACGAGTCGGGGAGGGGGTAAGGCTCGTCCGAGCCGACTTGGCCGCCGCTGCCAGCGTCACCGGCGCTCCCGGCTTGCGGGGCCCCACCGGCGCCCGTGCCGGCGCTCGCGCCGCCCCCACCGGCGGTGGCATCGTTCCCGCCGGAGCCCGCGGTCGCGGAGGAGGAGCCTCCGCTCGTCGCGGAAGAACCGGCCACCGTCGTGCTCGAGCCGGCCGTGGGGTTGTTGTTACCCGGATCGTTGGCCTGCGGCGATGAGCAGGCGCTCACGATTGCGATTCCAAGTCCGAACAAGCTTGAGCGCCTCGACATCACTTACGCCTTTGGGAAACCCGAAAACTTTCGCCGTGGAAGGACGACGGAAGGGTAAAGGATCTTCCCCACATAGTGACCTTGATCGCTTCATTGTTGTCACGAAAGTGCCGGGCGGGCCGACTCGGGGCAAGTTGCGGCGCCACGGGGCAAGCGGGGGCCCTACGCCCGCCTTCTATCCCGGAAAATTTGATCCATCGAGCACGAGCCGGGTCATTTTCTCGGAGTGCGCAGGCCCCTTCTCGTCACCGCTCTGCTCTTGACCCGCGGGCTCGTCGCGTGCGGGCAAGAGCAACCGGAGCCGCGCGCGGCGGCTGGCTCCGGCGCGCAGCCAGCCGGCGGAAGCCACGCGGGAGGCAACCTGGCGGCTGCCGGAGCCGCGGCCGAGGCAGGCAAGGGCGGGCAGGCTCAGGGCGGCAGTCAAGGCAGTGGTGAAGGGGGCAGCGCCGGTCAAAGCGTGGCAGGCACGGCGGGCAGCAGCTCGGGCGCGGCGGGGACCGGAGGAGGCCCGAGCGCCGGCGTCCCTCGCTTCCAGACGCGCGTGCTCGCCATGGATCACGTCGCAGAGGGCGCGGACGCGGGCGACATCGACGGCGACGGCGTGGTGGATTTGGTCGCCGGCCCGCGCTGGTACAAGGGGCCGGGCTTCGAGCTGGGCGGCACGATCGTCGAGGAGCCACCCACGT
>JAEYOT010000920.1 GCA_023411445.1 Pseudomonadota bacterium | reverse complement strand
CCTGTCCAACCTGTGCACCGAGATCTTGGAAGTGACCTCGGACTCGGAGACTGCGGTGTGCAACCTGGGCTCGATCAACCTGGCCCGCCACGTCACGCCGGAGGGCTTCGACTTCGAGAAGCTGGCTCGCACCGTGCACATCGCCGTGCGCCAGCTCGACCGCGTGATCGACCTCAACTACTACCCCATCCCGCAGACCAAGACCTCCAACAGCGCCTGGCGCCCGGTGGGCTTGGGCGTGATGGGCTTGCAGGACGTGTTCTTCGAGCTGAAGCTGCCGTTCGACTCGCAGGAAGCGCGCGACCTGTCGCGCTCGATCGCCGAAGAGATTTACTACCACGCGCTGTCGGCGTCCTGCGACCTGGCTGCGGAGAAGGGGCCGCACCCCGCGTTCCACGAGACGCGCGCGGCGCGCGGCGAGCTGCAGTACGACGCCTGGGGTGTGAAGCCCGAGGGCGAGGCGCGCTTCTTGGAGCTGCGCGAGCGCATCATGCAGGTGGGCCTGCGTAACTCGTTGCTGATCGCGATCGCGCCGACCGCCACGATCGCCGCGATCGCCGGCTGCTACGAGTGCATCGAGCCGCAGGTGAGCAACTTGTTCAAGCGCGAGACGCTGTCCGGCGAGTTCTTGCAAGTGAACAAGTACCTGGTGGCCGATCTGGTCCGCCTGGGACTGTGGAACGAGGAGACGCGCGCGAAGCTGAAGCACGCCGAGGGCTCGGTGCAGAGCCTGACGGAGCTGCCGGAGAACCTGCGCACGCTGTACCGCACGGCCTGGGAGCTGCCGATGCGCGCCCTGATCGACATGGCGGCGGATCGCGGCGCCTTCATCGATCAGAGCCAGTCGCTCAACCTGTTCATCGAGTCGCCCAACATTGGTCAGCTCTCCAGCATGTACTTCTACGGCTGGAAGAAGGGGCTGAAGACGACGTACTACCTGCGCTCGCGCCCGGCGACTCGCATCGCCAAGACCAGCGTGGCCCCCCCCTCCGGCTCGGTACCCAAGAAGGAGTACACGGACACGGAGAAGGTGGTCTGCTCGCTCGAGAACCCGGAAGCTTGCGAGGCCTGCCAGTGAGCGCCCACCTACGGCCCGCGCGGCTCTTGGACCCGGGCATGTGCCTGACGCTCAGGCCCATGCAGTACCCGGTGTTCTTCGAGATGTACAAGAGCGCCATCAAGAACACCTGGACGGTGGACGAGGTGGACTTCGCCAGCGACGTGGACGACATCCGCAAGAAGCTGGGCCCGAAGGAGCGGCACCTGATCGAGCGGCTGGTGGCGTTCTTCGCCACCGGCGACAGCATCGTCAGCAACAACCTGGTGCTGAACCTGTACAAGCACATCAACGCGCCCGAGGCGCGCATGTACTTGTCGCGCCAGCTGTACGAAGAGGCGCTGCACGTGCAGTTCTACCTCACATTGCTGGACACGTACATCCCGGATCACGACGCGCGCTCCAAGGCGTTCGCCGCGATCGAGAACATCCCGAGCATCCGCAAGAAGGGCGAGTTCTGCTTCAAGTGGATCGACTCGATCCAGCAGCTCAACCAGATCGAGACGCGCGAGCAGCGCCGGCAGTTCTTGCTGAACCTGATCACGTTCGCCGCAGCGGTGGAGGGCTTGTTCTTCTTCGCTGCCTTCGCCTACGTGTACTACTTGCGCTCGCGCGGCCTGTTGCACGGCCTCGCCACCGGCACCAACTGGGTGTTCCGCGACGAGAGCTGCCACATGCAGTTCGCGTTCGAGGTGGTCAAGCAGGTGCGCGAGCAGGAGCCCGACCTGTTCGACGCGGACTTGCAGCGTGACGTGGTCACGATGCTGGAGGAGGCCGTGGAGGCCGAGACGGCGTTCGCACAGGACTTGCTCGGCGAGGGCCTGGCTGGCCTGTCGCTCGGCAACGTGCGTGGCTACCTGGAGTACGTGGCCGACCAGCGCCTGCAACAGCTGGACATGCCGAAGCGCTGGGGCACCAAGAACCCGCTGTCGTTCATGGAGCTGCAGGACGTGCAGGAGCTGACGAACTTCTTCGAGCGCCGCGTGGCTTCCTACCAGGTGGGCGTGACCGGCGAAGTGACGCTCGACGGCGCGTTCTGAGGCGAGCCGCCGCCCGGCCTCACGGCACGAGCGAGCTCAGGTACTCTTCCAGGTTGGTGTAGCCATCGCCGTCGTCGTCACCGTTGCGATCGGCGGCGTCCGTCGGGTCGAGGCCGCGCGCCTGCTCCCAGGCGTCGGCCATGCCGTCGCGGTCCTGATCGGCCGGTGCGCTGCCGCTCGGTAGCGTGCCGACGCCGCCGGTCAGGCCCAGGCTGCTCTCGTTACTGATGGTGGCGCCGCTCGTCCCCAGCGACGCGAGCTCGCGCAGGACGTACTTGTCCGCCTCGTCGCGGTAGAGCGAGGCGCCGGCGTGCTTCAGCACGTGCTCGTAGGCTTGCTGCGCCGTGAGCACCGGCACCTCCGGAAACTCCACCTCGGGCGCGGCGAGCCAAGTGACGGAGCCGAAGTCGCCTTGCGCGAGGAGGCGCCCGTCCAGCACGCCGTTGCGGTTACTGTCGTAGTAGTTGCCTTGGGCGAACAGGCGGTACGCCTCGGTGGGGCTATCCAAGGTGCCGCCCTTCGTCTCCGGGCCGGTAATCAGGTAGTTGCCCTGCATCACGCCGTCGGAGCGGCCGCTGGTGTCCCCCAAGATGTAGCCGGATACCACCCAGTTGTAGAGCACGTTGTTGATGAACTGCAGCGTGCCGCGCGCCTTGGGGTTCCTGGAGTTGTTGTCGATGTAGAGCGAGCGGATGATGGAAGTGCCGCGCGTGTTCACCAGGCCCCCGGTGCTGTGCGTCTGCAAGCCTTGGGCGACGATCGAGTCCTGCAGCGTGAGGTTGTACAGCTGTGCTCCGCTCTCCTGGTTCAGGTCGAAGGTGCCGTCGCGGCCCCAGCTGAGCGAGCAATGATCCCAGATCACATCATGCCCGTTCGCCATCGTCACCGTGTCCTTGCCGGACTCGCCGCCAATGCCCATGCGGAAGCGCACGTAGCGAACGATGGTGTTGGAGGCGCCGGAGAAGGACGTGCCGTCGCCGTAGATGGTGATGCCGCCGCCCGGCGCCGTCTGCCCAGCGATGGTTTGGTTGCTCTTGAACACGAGGCGCGAAGAGATGCGGATCACTCCGCCGACCTCGAACACGACCGTGCGGTTCGGCTGACTGATGGCGTCGCGCAGCGAGCCCGGACCCGAGTCGTTCAAGTTGGTGACGTGGTACACGTCGCCGCCGCGGCCGCCGGTCGCTCGTCGACCAAAGCCCTGCGCGCCCGGGAACGCCAAGAGCTCACCCTCATATGTGTTGCCGTCACCCGCGGCTCCATCCCCGCCGGTGCTTGCGGCTCCAGCATCACCGTCGCCGCTCGTTCCGCCTACCCCGGCGCCGGCCGCCGCGTGCCCCGCCGGTCCGTCGCCCCCCCC
>JAEYOT010000915.1 GCA_023411445.1 Pseudomonadota bacterium | reverse complement strand
GAGGGGCACCTCGAACAAGCTGGGGCCTGACTCTACCTCGAGTGAGAGCCCATGGATGCCGTGCCGCCCCACGCGCAAGCCGCGCACGACTAGCGTCACGCACAGCCGAGTGCGGGCGGGCACCTCGTCACTCTCCGGGCTTACCTTGATTTCGAGCTCCGGAGCCGCCACGGCGCGCAGGCCGCGGAAGCGAACCGGGGCGCTGTAGCGATTACGCAGCTCGGCCTGCAGCGTAAGCTCGGTGTCGCGCGCGACCGTGACTTTGCGCTGATCACCGCGCCACAGCATCTCCAGGCCGGCCGCCCGCACACGGCTCACGCCGAGCCGCGTGAGGGCGCGCGCGACGGCCAGCCCAAGCAGCAGCGCGCCGCCCCAGGCCACGACCGCTCCCGACTGCAGGAACAACCCGCCCAGCACGACGACCATGCCGGAAACGGCCAAATCGGCGCTTTCGCGGGTCGGGTGGATCTGCACGCCGGAACGATAGTCCGCTGCGCTGTCGGCGGAAAGGCTACGCTGCGGGGGCGTGCTCGGCGCCTCCCGGTTCCTCACCCTGGCTCGGGCGTGTGCCCGGTCCGCGGTGCCCTGGCTGCTCGGCGCCGCGCTGTGGGCCGCGCCAGCCGCCGCGCTCGAGCGCTCGGAGCTGGAGCAGCGCATGGTGACGCGCGCGCTCGGCGCCTCCCCGGCGCTGGTCGAGGCGCCTGAAGGTCAGCTGATCGAAAGCGTCGAGATCGTTCGGCTCCGGGTGTTCGACGACGACGACCCGGTGCCGGACTTCGTGAACGTGCTGCACGCGCAGTCGCGGGAGCACACCATCCGGCGCGAGCTCTTGTTCCGCGCCGGGGAGCGCTACGACAGCGCGCGCGTCGAGGAGACGATCCGCGTGCTGCAGCTGATCCCGCAGTTTGGCGTGATCGTGATCGTGGCGGTGGCCGGCAGTGAGCCCGGCCGCGTGAAGGTCGTCGTGATCGTGCGCGACGTGTGGAGCCTACGCGCCAACTACCGGCTCGACGGCAGCTCGCGGAACTTCGACTACTTCTTGCTCAACTTGAGCGAGGACAACTTGCTCGGTACGCTCACCCGCGCGGGCGTGGTGTTCACGCTGCAGCCGGATCGCTACTCGCTGGGCGGACTGCTCGCCCACCCGCGCGTGCGCGCGTCTCGCGTGGACGCCTACGCCACGTTCGGTGTGTACCAGAACCGTGAGACGCACGAGGCCGAAGGCTCATACGGCACCGTTTACCTGCGGCAGGCGCTGGCCAGGGTCGAGGACCGTTGGGGATTTCTGGCCGGCGCCCGCTGGCGCGTCGAGCACACGCGACTGTTTCAAGGCGGCCAGCCGGTGCTGTGGGCGCGCGAGCCGCGGGAGGCGCAGGGCCCCACCATCCCGGTCCAGTTCGCGACCCGGATCGTGCGTGCTGGCGCTGAGCTGACCCGCGCGTTCGGCCGCGAGCAGCGCTATTTCCTCAGCGTGGGACTGGAGCTGTCGCGGCGCAGCTTCCGCGCCTCGCGTCGCGAGCAAGACTCCGCGCGGGACTTCGCCGATTTCGTACGCGACGAAGTGCCGGTCAGCGACACGCGCCTGAGCCCCTTCGTGCAGCTGGAGCACCGTACGTCCCGCTTCCTGCGCACGCGCGACGTGGAGACGCTGGCGCTGGAAGAGCAGTTCTCGCTGGGACAGCAAGCGGCGCTGCGCGTGTACCCGGCCGCAGCCGGCGCTGGCTCGTCGCGCACGCTGCTCGGGACGGCGTCGTGGGCCGGCTACACCTGGCAGCTGGGCGATGGCTTTGCGCGCGCGATCGCGGGCTCCAACGTGGAGTACGAGCGCCATGGCCGCCACCAGGCGTCCGCGCAAGGCGCCGTGCGCGTCGTCTCACCACGACTTGGCTTCGTGCGGCTGGTCTTCGACGCCGCGGCCGTCACGATCCACGAAAATTACCTGAACGACTACGTCCCGCTCGGCGGCGACGTGCGGCCGCGTGGCTACCTGAGCAGCTATTTTCGTGGCGACACCGGCTACGCCGGCACGCTCGAGCTCCGCACCTCCTCGGTCAACATCCTCTCGGCCCGCGTGGGCGGCGTCGCGTTTTACGACGTGGGCGGCGCCGGCGGTGGCGACCGACCTCCGCCGCGGCCCAATCAGGCGCTCGGCGCGGGGGTGCGCATCCTGTTCCCGCAGGTCAATCGGCAGGTGTTCCGCTTGGATTGGGCGGCCCCGTTCACCGCCGGACCGCAGCGCGCGGGGGACTCGCCCCTGCCCGGCGCGATCTACTTCAGCTTCGAGCAAGCCTTCGACGTGCCCAAGCTAAGGCTACCGGAGATGCTCGGCACGCCGACGACGCTGCTGGAGCGCGAGCCACGTTGACGACCTGGCCGGGGCGCTCGACCTCTGCCAAACTTTCTGAGTGACTGGCGAAACGACGCTCGCCCGCGTGCCGCCACACTTGCGGCACCTGATCGTGCAGCAGGACTACGCGCGCTACACCGCCATCGATCACGCGGTGTGGCGCTTCGTGCTGCTCCAAACGCACGATCGCCTCAAGGCCACCGCGCACCCCGCGTACGCCGACGGCTTGGGGCAGACGGGGATCTCGGTCGAGCGCATTCCCCGCATCGCGGAGATGGACGAGCACTTGGCGCCGTTCGGCTGGGGCGCCGTGTGCGTGGACGGCTTCATCCCGCCGCGCGCCTTTCAAGAGCTGCAGTCGCTGTCCATCTTGCCGATCGCGGCCGACATGCGCACCGCCGAGCACTTGGTGTACACGCCGGCGCCGGACATCATCCACGAAGCCGCCGGTCACGCGCCGATCTTGCCGGATCCCGTGTACGCCTCGTACTTGCGCCGTATCGGCGCGGCTGGCGCGCGCGCCTTCACGCTGCCGGAGGACACGGCGGTGGATCGCGCCATCCACGCGCTCTCGGAGGTGAAAGAGCAACCGTCCGCCACGGCGGAGGAGGTGGCGCGCGCCGAGCAGTCCCTGGTTACGGCTCGGGCCGAGGTGAAGCGAGTGAGCGAGGCAGCGCGGCTGTCGCGGCTTTACTGGTGGACGGCGGAGTATGGCCTGATCGGCACGCCCAAGAGCTACAAGCTGTACGGCGCGGGCCTGCTCTCGTCTCTGTGGGAGAGCTTTGCCTGTCACGATCCCAAGGTGCGCAAGCCTCACCTCAGCGCGGTGTGCAGCGAGGTGGATTACGACGTCACGCGGCCGCAGCCGCAGCTCTTCGTCGCGCCCAGCTTCGAAGCCCTGCACGACGTGCTGGATCACGTGGTGCGGCTGCTGCCTTCGGCGCAAGGCGGGGAGCCGGCGCTGGCGGAGGCCGAGCTGGCGCGCGAGATCGCGACCATCACGTTGAGCGGCCAGCTCACGCTCTACGGTGTCCTGTCGCGTCGCCTGCTCGCCGCGGGCGAGAGCGCCATCCTGGTGCGCGCGGAGGGCGGCCGCGCCGAGCTCGCTGGCGTACGCCACGACGCCAGCCGCCTGTGCGCCGTGCTGGGGGACTCGGCAGCGGCGCTCGCGCGGCTGACGGC
>JAEYOT010000906.1 GCA_023411445.1 Pseudomonadota bacterium | reverse complement strand
GCGGGGCAAGCGCGGGGCACGGCGCAAACGCTCTGGCGGCGCGGACACGCGGGCGCGGGGCAACCGCGGGGCACGGCGCAAACGCTCTGGCGCGGTGCGGACACGCTGGCGCGGTGCGGACACGCTGGCGCAGTGCGGACGCGCTGGTGCGGACGCGCTGGTGCGGACGCGCTGGTGCGGTGCGTTGAGCAGCGTTGGAGCGGTGCGGCTGAAGCAGTGTTGGAGCGGGCGGGGAACGCGCTTGCGCAAATGTTCAAAGTACAACTATCGAGCCGGCCGCAAGCCCGGGCGCGAAATCATTGGGGAAATTAAGTTCAATATGGAACATCGCTCGGCGCGGTGATCAGGGGCCGATGAGCGAGGCCGTGCTGAGGCGGCGCCGGTGGACGGTGCAGCGCTCTGGGCACGGTGCAGTCGCGCTGGCACGGTGCAGACGCGCTGGCACGGTGCAGACGCGCTGACGCGGTGCAAGCGCGGTGATCAGGGGCCGATGAGAGAGTGCTCGTTCTGAGGTGCCGCTCAGCGCAGCTCGACGCCGCGCGCGCCGAGGGTGTCCACCACGTTCTTCACCATGGCGGCGCACGCTTCGTTCAGTTGCTCGTGGGTGCGCGCTTCGCTGGCGCTGAACAGGAGCTTGAACGCGACCGCGCGCGTTTTGTTCTCGCCGGCGCCGGAGAAGACGTCAGCTACGGAGACGCGGCGGAGCCAGGCGGGGGCGGCGCTTTGGAGCAGGGGTAGGATTTCGCGCGTGGAGACGCCGACCGGCACTGCGAAGCTGAGCATACGATCGATGTCCGGCACGGCGGGCGGCATCTCGAACGAGGCGCTGCCGCGCGGGGGGGCTAGGAGGGCGTCGCGCGAGAGCTCGAAGTAGCAGGCTTTGGCGAACTTCACGCCGAAGGCTTGCAGGATCTGCGGCAGCACTTCGCCGATGATGCCGACGCTCTGGCCGGCGAGCTTCACGCTGAGGCAGCGGTGCGGGTGCAGGAGCGAGGTGAGCGGGTAGCTGGGATCCGGATCTTCGAGCGTGAGGGGCAGATCCAATGCGGTGATGAGCTGCTCAAAGAGGCCCTTCACGAAGAAGAGGTCCGCGTTGCGGCCGGCTTCCCACGCCTCGGGGCGCTCTTTGCCGGAGCACACGCCGTAGAGCACGTCGCGCTCGCGGCAGACGCCGTTGGGGGCGGACTTGTCGGGGTGGAAGGTGCGAGTCCACTCGTACAGGCGCACGTCCGTCGTCTTGAAGTTGACGTTGTCCGCCACGGCCTGCACGGCTTGCGCCAAGCAGTTGTTCTTCAAGAGCGAGAAGGCGTTATCCAGCGAGTTGATGGTCTCCACGTGGGCGAAGAGCGGGCTGCCTTCCGTCTGTCCCAGGCGCTCCGGGATTTGCCGCGAGTAGAAGCCGTCCGTGTAGACCTCGAAGAAGCCGCCGCTGGCCAAGATGTCCTCGGCGATGCAAGTGACCACTTCGGCTTGCGACGGGCGCGCGCCGAGGCCCACGGGCGGCAACGCTTCCGGCAGCTCGTTGAAGCCGACCGAGCGCGCCAGCTCCTCGAACAGATCTTCTTCCGACTCCACGTCCCACAGCCGGTGCGGCGGGACGCGGAACTTGAGGTCGCCTTGGTGGGTGAAGCCGTAGGCGCTGAGGCGCTGGCAGACTTCTTCCGCGCTGAAGTCGCGACCGAGGAAACGCGCGAGCTCGTCGGCGCGGAGCGAGACGAGGCGCTCGGGGTCGCGCCACTCGCCTGCGATGCCGAGCGGGCCGGTCACCTCCGCCACGCCGACGTCCGCCAGCAGCTGAGCGATGCGGCCGGTCGCTACCGGGACGAGCGTGGGATCGGAGCCGCGCTCGAAGCGCGCGGAGGCGTCCGTCTTTACCGCCAGTGCGCGGCCACCGATCCGCACCGTGACGGGGTCGAAGGCGGCGGACTCCAGGATGATCTCCTGCGTGTCGTCCGTGATCTTCGAGTCTTCACAGCCGATGACGCCGGCGATGGCCAGCACCTTCACGTCATCCGCGATCACGAGCGTGCCGGCCGGCAGCTCGCGCGGCTCGGGCGTGAACAGGAGCCAGGCTTTCTCCCCCGGCTTGGACAGGCGGACGGTGATACCGCCCACGATGCGCGCGCGATCGAAGGCGTGCGAGGGTTGTCCCAGCTCCAGGTTCACCAGGTTCGTGACGTCGATCGCGGCGTTGCCGGTGAGCAGGCCGGCGGCGGCCAGAATTTGGTCCGGCTCCTGACCGAGCGACGTGAGCAGCTTGCCCGTCACCTTGAACGGCGTCGCGCTGTAGAGCAGGCACTTATCGGACTCGACGCGTAGCGGCACGGGCGACGCGCCCTGCGCGAGCGTGCGCGCGTTGGGCAGCACTAGCGGCGTGCGCGTCCGTGCGGCCACTTCGCGCGCCACGCCGGCGTAGCAATGATGGTCGCCGCGGTTGGCGAGCAGCTCCAGCGTGAGCAGCGCGTCCTCCCCCTGGAGATCCATGCGCTTGACCTCGACGCCCAGGTCATCCAGCAGACGGCGGAGCGCTTTGTGATCTTGCGGCACGCCGCTGCAGAAGCGGGCGAGGGCCTTGGCGGAGATTTTCATTGCGGCCTCCGGCGGAGCGTCCGCAAAAATCTCATATCCTGCTCGTACATGCTCTTGGCGCGGCTCAGGCCCAGCCACTGGCTGGTCATGCGCGTGGTGCCCCAACCGAAGGCGATGCCGCGCACGCCCGGCTCGGTGTAGCCGAAGTTTTTCATGATCTTCGGGTGAATCATGCCGGCGCCGATGATGGTGACCCAGCCGGCTTGGTGGCACGCCTCGCAGCCATCGCCGCCGCAGTTGAGGCACGCGATGTCGAGGCCGATGGACGGCTCCGTGTACGGATAGAACTTCGGCTTGAAGCGAAACTTGCGGTTCTCATACAGCGAGCTAGCGACGAAGCTGAGCACGCCCTTCAAGTGCGCGAAGGTGAGCCCGCGCTCCACCCAGAAGCCCTCCAGCTGGTGGAACATCGCCAAATGCGTCGCGTCCACCGCCTCGTTACGATAGACGCGGCCGGGCGAAGCGAACTTGAGCGGCAGCGGCAGCCGCCTTTCCAGCGTGCGCGCCTGGATGGTGCTGGTGTGCGAGCGCAGCACCTGCTCGCCTTGCACCCAGAACGTATCCTGCATGTCGCGCGCGGGGTGGTGCGGCGGGATGTTCAGCGCGTCGAAGTTGTAAAACGGGCTCTCCACCTCCGGACCCGTGGCGACCTCGAAGCCCAACTGGCGCAGCACGGCCAAGCAGCGCTCCTCCACGGCTCGCACGGGATGGCGCGCACCGCGCTCCGGCGCGATGCCGGGCAAGTGAATGTCCACCCACTCAGCGGCGAGCTTTTGCTCGAGCTCGGCGGCGACGGCGCTGGCTTCACGCGCCGTGAGCGCGGCTTCAATCGTCGCTTGCGCGTCGTTCAGCTGCTTGGCCACCTCTGCGCGCTTTTCGGCCGGCACCTCACGCAAGTTCTTGAGCGCGTTCTTCAGCTCGCTCTTCTTGCCCAGGTACTTGACGCGCAAGTCACGCAGGGCGGCGGCGCCTTGCGCGCTGTTCAGCTCACCCTCGAACCGCTGTAGGATTTGCTCAGGATTTTCCATGAAAACCGCGTGCGGCTGGCTAGTTGGCACACGGAAAGCAGGATGGCAAGGCACAACCCCGCTGCAGCCGTTACGCCGCCCCCTCGCGTCGCTCTGACGTGCTGAGGCGCAAGTAGTCCCCTTCGCGGAGCGGCGCGATCGCGCTCGTGGCGAGGTCGAAGCTGTCCGGATAGTGAATCAGGCGCATCTTGGCGCGGAGCTGGGCCGGCAGCGCGGCCAGCTTTTCATAGGGGGTGTGCGCCGGGCCGAAGTTCGTCTCGTGAATGATCAAGTCCGCCGCGCTCAAGAACGCGATCAGCTCCGGATCGAAGGCGGTGTCGGCGGAGTAGCCGAGCGTGCGGCCGGCGGCGGTGACGAGCAAGGCGCTCGTCGGCACGTGGTGCACGGTGCGGCGCGCGCGCACCGTGAGCGGCCCCAATGTGAGCGGCGCATCCCACGGCAGCGGCACGTGCTCGAAATAGTCCTCGAAGGATTGGTGACGGTACTCCGCGCCGTCGAACAGCACGCTCATGCTGGCCTTCAGGCGCTCTTCCCAGATTTGCTCGCGCACCTCCGGCGCGCACACCAGCTTGAGCCGGCGGCGCTCGACGAAATGCTTGTAGAACGCGACGCCCTCCAGGCCGTTCATGTGATCGCCATGCACATGGGTGATCAGCAGGTGGTCGATATCTGCAAGGGTGAGCGCTTGGCCGCTCCGCTCGGCCGCGGCTTGCAAGACCGCGCGGTAGCGATCGGGGCAGTCGATACCGAGGCAGAAGGAGCCGCAGCGCAGCAGCAGCGAGCTACCAAAGTGGCGCTCCGAGAAGGTATCGCCCACACCCAGCACCACGATCTCCAGCTCAGACATGGCTCGCCTCTTCCGTTAAAGGTGACAACGCCTGCAACGCCGCGGCGACATGCGCCGGGCAATACGCCGAGAGATCCGCGCCGGCCGCCGCCAGCTGCTTGAGCCGACTGGAGCTCACTTCCGATAGCTCCGCGCGCGCCGGCACGAACACGGTCTCGATCTCCGGCGCCAGCTCGCGGTTCAGCCGCGCTAGCTCCAGCTCCGCCTCCGTATCGGTCGCGCCGCGCACGCCGCGCACCAAGAAACGGGCGCCTAGCTCGCGCGCCAGCGCTACCACGTACCCTTCGGTGGACGTGACCTCGCACGAGGGCCAAGCGCGCGTCGCTTGCCGGATCAGCTCCACCCGCTGCTCTAGCTCGAACAGCGGGCGCTTGTTCGGATTGACGGCGACCACGACGATCAGCCGATCGAACAAGGCGACGCCGCGCTCGATCACGGACAGGTGACCGAACGTGATCGGATCGAAGGTGCCGGCATAAACCGCGCAGCGCATCACACGGCTCCTCGCGCCTCACGCAGCAGCCCCGCGCGCTCAGCATCCGGATAGGCGAAGTGCGCCAGCACCAGCGCGAGCACGGCCAGCACCGTGGCCAGCGCAAAGTGATTACCGTAACCGGCCGCTTGCGCGCTGAGGCCGCCGAGCGCGGAAGCGGCGCCGGTCGCGATCACGACGCCGCTCGCCTGCACCGTGTAATCTGTGGCGCTGGCTTCGCTGGAGCACCAGTCCATCATGCAGGTGAACAGCGCGGCCGTGGCCATGCCGCTCGCGAAGTGCTCGGCGCTGCACAGCAGGTACAGCGCGTCCAGCCGCAGCGGCGAAAGGGCCAGCCAGCAGTAGCCGGCCACCGTGAGCGCTTGCAGCGCCCCGAAGCCCAACAGCGCGCGCTTGCGCTCAAAGCGGCCGACCAGCGCACCACCCGCCAGCGCGCCCAACAGCCCCGACACGAACCCCACCGTGCCGAGCAGCCAACCCACGTCCGCCAATGAGAGCCCGCGATCGACCAGAAACGGGCGCAGCATGCTGGTGGCGAACGCGTCACCCGCCTTGTACGCAACGAGCAAGCCCAGCACGCCGAGCGCACCCGGACGCCGCAGCCAATGCCGCACCTTCACGTGCTCGGAGCCCGCAAGCTCGCGCGCCGGCTCACGGCGCAGCAGCACCGGCACGGTCGCCAGCAAGGTCAAGCCGGCCATGATCGTGAACGTGGCCGCGCTGCCCAGCCGATCGTGCCAAATGAGCAGCGCGCCACCGCCCGCGATCATGCCCAGCCGGTAGCCTGCGACCTGCATGCCGTTGGCGACGCCGCGCTCGCTGGGCGAAAGCAGGTCCACCGCTAGCCCGTCGGTCGCGATGTCCTGCGTCGCAGCCAGCAGGTTGAGCACAAACACCGCGCCCAAGAGCACGTGCAGGGAAGCCGCTCCCCCGAGCACGGCCAAGCCGAGCAACGTGACAGCGGTGAGCACTTGCGGCGGCACGATCCACGAGCGACGCCGACCGAACGCGCGCGAGTAGAAGCGATCCACCAGCGGCGCCCACAGCCACTTGAGCGCCCACGGCGCCGCTAGCAAGGAGGAGAAGCCGATCTCCGCCAAGCTGAAGCCGCGCTGCCGCAAGATGACCGGCAAGCCTTGCGTGAAGAAGCCGAACGGCAACCCTTGCGAGAAGTACAGCGCGCCCAGCAGCCCGAGCTTGCCGAAGGTAGAGCGGGTGAGGCTCATCGTCGGCCTCTCTTCTGCGGCCCGCACAACAAGCCCTCTGCCATCTGGCGCGCTGCGAGCGCCGCGGAGCCGCGCGGCACCAAGCTGCGCGCGGTGGCGGCGAGCACGAAATAGCCCTGCACCAGCGCGAGCAAGCCGCTCGCTGCCACGTCCACACGCTCGCACGCGAACACGCCTTGCTGCACACCGCCGCGCAGCACGCGCTGCAGCCGCTCGGCAATGGTAGCCAACACCTTCTCCAGCTGCGTGCGCACCTTCGCGTCGCGCAGCGCCTCGCCGCTGAGCAAGATCCAGCAAGCCAAGCGCTCGCTATCCTGGTCCGCGCCGAGCCCCAGGTGGTAGTCGATGAAGGCGTCCAGCTCAGCCTGCGCGCCCTCGTCCCCCGCAGCCGCCAAGCGTTGCTCCAGCCCGCCCAGGTGGCGCTCGGCGAGCTCCTGCAGCACCGCCAGCAAGATCTCGTGCTTGTTCTTGAAATGGTAGTGGACCACCCCGGGAGCGAGGCGCGCCACCTTGCCCACCTCCGCAATGGTGGCGCCGTCGTAGCCGCGCCGCGCCATCACCTTGAGCAGCGCCGAGGTGATCTGCGCGCGCCGTTCTTCGGTGTTGGAGGGCCTGGCCATGTTATTTGGTTACTCAACCAAATAACAGACGCGAGAATTTCGTCAAGCTACGCCGCCAAATTCAGCTGAAGTTGCGGTTATTTCTGCTGCTGACGTTGATCACTCCGTGTGCCGAAAGGGCACAATCCGGGCGGAGGTCCCCGTGCCCCGACCCAAGAACATGTCCCTTCGAAGGCTCGTTTGCTCAGTCACCGTGTTGCTGCCGCTCTTGTCGCTCGCTTGCTCGGATGATGCCGATCCGGTGGACGGCGGCGCGGCTGGCTCGAGCCCCGGCGTCGCTGGTAGCGCTCCCGGTGCCGGAGGGAGCGCAGCCGGCAGCGCCAGCACCGCGGGCAGCAGCGGCTCCGGCGCGGGCGGGAGTGTGGGAGCTGGAGGCAGCGGCACCGGCGGCAGCGCACCGAGCGAGGGCGGCAC
>JAEYOT010000710.1 GCA_023411445.1 Pseudomonadota bacterium | reverse complement strand
GCGGTGCTCGGCATCGAGCACGTGGACAAGGTGATCGCCATCGATCAAAAGCCGATCGGTCGCACGCCGCGCAGTAACCCGGCCACGTACACCAAGGTGTTCGACGCCATCCGCGAGCTCTACGCCTCCACCCCGGAGGCTCGCGCCTACGGCTACGACGCCGGGCGCTTCAGCTTCAACGTGAAGGGCGGCCGCTGCGAGGCGTGCGCGGGCGATGGCCTGCGCCAAGTGGAGATGCATTTTTTGCCGGACGTGTACGTGACGTGCGAGGAGTGCAAAGGGCAGCGCTTCAACGACGCCACGCTGCGCGTGACGTACAAGGGCAAGCACATCGCGGATACGCTGAACATGAGCGTGCGCGAAGGGCTCGAGGTCTTCTCCGTTCACACGCAAATCATGCGCGGCTTGCAGACGCTTTCGGACGTAGGCTTGGGGTACGTGAAGATCGGCCAGCCTTCGCCCACGCTTTCCGGCGGCGAGGCGCAGCGCATCAAGCTGGCGCGCGAGCTGTCGCGCGTCGGTACCGGCCGCACCATCTACATCTTGGACGAGCCCACCACGGGCCTGCATTTCGCGGACGTGGAGAAGCTACTGGCGGTCTTGTCGCGCCTGGTGGACGCTGGCAACACCGTCGTCGTGATCGAGCACAACCTGGACGTCATCGCACACGCCGACTGGGTGATCGACTTGGGCCCGGAGGGCGGCGCTGGCGGCGGGCAGATCATCGCCGAGGGCACGCCCGAGGAGCTCGCGCGCGTCAGCCACAGCCACACCGGCCGCTACTTGAAGGAGAAGCTGGCGCAGCTAGGCGGAGCCCTGCCGGCGCCTGTGCGATCTAAGACGTCACCCGTCAAGCGCAAGACCAAGACGCCGCGCGGCACTACCATGGCGAAGGCGGGTTGAGATGGGCGGCTGGCTCGCCGTCTCCGGTATCAGCGGCTTTCTGGCGGTGGCGCTCGGGGCCTTCGGAGCGCACGGCCTGAAGTCCCGCCTGGCGGACGTGGCGGACGGCGCCAAGCGTCTCGCTTGGTGGGAAACGGCTGCCCACTATCACCTGTTGCACGCGCTGGCGCTCGGCCTCGTCGCGTTCGTGGTGGCGCGCGCGCCGGCCGCGCGCTTCGCCGGCTATGCGTTCGTGCTTGGCAGCTTGGTGTTCGCCGGCAGCTTGTACGCCATGGCGCTGGGCGGGCCCCGCTGGCTCGGCGCCGTAACGCCGCTCGGCGGCCTCGGCTTGCTCGCCGGCTGGGCTACCTTGGCCTGGTGCGGCTTCAGCCTGACGCGTGGCTGAAGCCACAGAGCTGCTTGCAGGCGCCGCGTAAGAGCGCGAGCCGGCGCATGCTCAGCGCTTCAGCTCCGCGCGCAGACGCTTCTCTTCCTGGCCCAGCTGCCCGATGGCCTCGAGCGTCTTGTCGGCGATGCGCTGCTCCGTCTTCGCGCTCGGCGGCTCGTCCAGCAGAGCCCCAAAGTTTATCGGCTCCCCGAAGACCACCAGGATATCACGACCGGAGCCGTCGAAATTGCTCTCGATTTGCCGGGGCAAATCGTTGATCAGGCCGTTGATGAACACGGGGATCACCGGCACGCGGGCGCCTTGGATGATGCGACCGACGCCGCGCTGGGCGGGTAAGAACGTGTACGGGTCGTCGTCCTTCTTGCGCGTGCCTTCCGGGTGGATGCCGCAGAACATGCCGCCGCGCTGGAGCAGCCACGCCAGCTCGTCCAGCGACGTGGGGTTCAAGATCAGCTTCTTCCGCTCGCGAAACAGCGGCGGATACATGGCGAAGAAGCTCATCACGCCGTTCACGAACAAGCCGAGCGGGTTGTCGTAGAAGAACGTGGAGCGCACGGGGAAGACGATGCGGTGCTTGAGCCCGCGCCGCACCAGGTCCCCGAAGATCACGTACAGGTCGAAGAAGCTGCGGTGGTTCGAGACCAGGATGTAGCTCTGCCCCATCTCCAGCGGTGGCAGCCGCTCCAAGCCGTGCATGTGGCGCAGGTTCTTGGTGCAGTGGTGGATCCAGGTCGACCCGATCGAGCGCTGCAGCGCACGGATCATCTGGTCGATGAAGCCGCGCCGGAACGTGCCGCGCACGAAGCGGATGATCAGCCGCTCCAGGGGCGAGAGTCGGTCGGCGCCGCTCTGCACCAAGTCCGGGCGAGCGGGGGTGGTTGAAGCGGGAGCCAGCTCAGACATCTTGAAAGACGATATCCACGTAACCGGGCGGGGGCAGGTGAGGCCCTACGGCGTTGAACACGTGCTTGGCGAGGTGTTGGTGGTCGACCAAACCGGCGCGCGTTTTCAGCCTGAGCGTGGGGTGCGGCTCCAGATCGCGCTCGGGATTGAAAGTGCGCAAGAGCTCGTAGCCGGTGAGCTCCGGCAGCTCCGCCAGGCAGCGCTCCAGCGCGGCGGTCAGCTCGGCAGACGGTGGCGCGCCGGCCTCGGCCACCAGCGTCTTCTCGTCGTCATCCGGGATGGCGGCGACGTAGCCGACGAGTGGGATGGCTTGCCCGGTCACCAGCCGGCGCACCTCGTCCGTCGTGAGCACGAGCCCCGAGTCCGCGCCTGCGTCGATCACGACGCCGCGCACGTGCTCGTCCAACGTGCCGCTCGCCATCTCCAGCGCCACACCGCCGGGCACAGAGCAAAACTCGAGCTCTTGCCCGCCGGTGCGCCAGCCGAGCTGAGACGCCACCGCGTCGAGCAGCGGCGCGCTGCTGAAGAGCGCCGCGAACAGCGGCCCCTCGGGCGTGGGTAGGAAGTGCGGCGTCAGGCGTAGCTCGCCCTCGACCTTGGTGCGCTCCCCGGTCGTGGCGCCGGCCACCGGCTCGGCCAAGGGGATGAGCAGGTCCGACGTCTCGAGCGCCTCGAGCAAGGCTGCCACGTCGCGCTTGAAGCCGCGCCGCGCCTGCTTGAGCGCCGTCACCAGGTCCGGGCCGCCGCCCGAGCCGCTATCTTGCCCGAGAATCTGCATGTAGGCGGCAGCTTGCTATCACGGCTTTCGGCATGCCGCACGAGGCCTGTCGGCGGCGTGATAGGCTCCAGGGCCTTCGATGGTCCCGCGCGTGCTCCGCAGCTTCTACCCTGAGATCCAGCCCTATCGCACCGGCTTCTTGCAGGTCTCCCCCCTGCACTCGCTGTACTTCGAAGAGTCGGGCAATCCCAATGGCAAGCCGGTGGTGTTCTTGCACGGTGGGCCCGGCGGCGGCACCAGCGCCAAGCAGCGCCGCTTCTTCGATCCGGCGCGCTACCGCATCGTGCTGTTCGACCAGCGCGGCTGCGGCAGGAGCCGGCCGCACGCATCGCTGGAGGACAACACCACCTGGCACCTGGTGTCCGACATCGAGCAGCTGCGCGAGCACCTGGGCATCGAGCGCTGGCAGGTGTGCGGCGGCTCGTGGGGCAGCTCGCTCGGGTTGGCCTACGCGGAGACGCACCCGGAGCGCGTGAGCGAGCTGGTGCTCCGCGGCATCTTCTTGCTCCGGCGCTGGGAGCTAGAATGGTTTTATCAGCGCGGCACCAGCATGCTCTTCCCGGATGCGTTCGAGCCGTTCCAGGAGCTGATCCCTGAGGCGGAGCGCGCTGATCTGATCGGCGCCTTTCATCGCAGGCTTACGGGCGACAGCCCGGTCGAGCGCCAAGAGGCGGCGCGCGTGTGGAGCGTGTGGGAGGCGAGCACCAGCCACCTGCTGCAAGATCGGGACTACATCCAGAGCGCGGCCGGTGACGAGTTCAGCCTGGCCTTCGCGCGCATCGAGGCGCACTACTTCGTCAACGGCGGCTTCTTGCGTAACGAGCAGCAGCTGCTCGAGGACGTGGGCAAGATCCGCCACCTGTCGTGCGTGATCGTGCAGGGGCGCTACGACGTCGTGTGTCCGGTGCGGAGCGCTTGGGAGCTGTCCAAGGCGTATCCGGAGGCGGAGCTGCGCATCGTGCCGGACGCCGGGCACTCGGCGTTCGAGCCGGGCATCGTGCACGAGCTGATCAGCGCGACCGATCGCTTCGCCGATCGCCGAGGCCAGTGACATGAGCGTCGCAGGCGCGTTCTACACGCTGCGCAAGCTGCTAGCGCCGCGCGCTCGCCGCGCTTGGATCTCGCGCAGCCGCGCGCACATCGAGCTTCGCGATCTGAGCCAAGCGGAGCTGGCTGATTTCGGGCAGCGCGCCGCGCTGGCCTTCGCGGAGCTGGTGCGCGTCCGCGGCGTGGAGCTGAACGCGCCCTTGCGCCGCCTGATCGTCTCGTTCGAGGACGACGCGTACTCGCTGTCGGGGCTGCTCGCGGTGGTGGAGCAGGCGGAGCGCGCCGCCGGCGTCGAGAACGCGCGCTTCCGCGACGAGCTGTGGGAGCACCCTGCGGACGTCGAGAGCGTGGAGCGCCTACTGGTCGGCTTGTGCGCGGACGCGCTAGGCGTGGCCGCGGGGCTGGGGCTCAAGTTCTCACCGCTGCCGGCGTCGCGCGTCGGCGGCACGCTGGGTAGCCTATTTTCGATCGCGCAGAGCACCGCCCGTCTGCGCAAGCCGCTGGACGAGCGCTTCGGGCCTCAGCGCGCCGACTTGATGTTGGAGGTGGCGGCGGCGGTGGCG
>JAEYOT010000847.1 GCA_023411445.1 Pseudomonadota bacterium | reverse complement strand
GCTTCGCGCAGGCGCTGGCGGCCGTCACGGCCGCGGTGGCGGACTTGCCAGGCAAGCCGCGCGTGCTGGCGCCGGAGCTGAGCGGCGCGAGCGGGATGGAGCCGTACCTGACCGCGATCGACACCTCGCGCATCGACGCCATCGCGCACCACCTCTACGGCGAGGTGCCGGAGTCCATCAACGGCGCGAGCCTGGAGGAGCTGGCGAGCCTGAGCGCGCGCGCGGAGCGGCCGCTATTCCAGACCGAGATGCAGGCGGATGGGCTCGGCACAGCGCTGCTCGTGCACCACGCGGTCGCGCTGGCAGGTGCTTCCATGTACCTGCAGACGGCGCTGGTGGCGCAGCGCTCGGGTCCGGTCGCCAACCCGTTCGCCCTGATCGGTCTCGAGGGCGATCAGCTGGTGCTGCAAGATCCGTATTTTGCGCTGGCACACTACTCGCGGGTGACCGATCCGGGCTACACGCGCGTTGCCGCGCAGAGTAGCCAGCCGCAGCTGCTCGCGTCGGCTTGGTTGAGCCCGGACGAGCGCTCGCTGGCGGTCGTGGTCATCAACTCCGGAGCCTCCGAGCGCCGCGCGCGGATCGCAGCGGGTGACGCCACGGTCGAGGGCGTGCTGCTCACCAGCTTCGATCGCGGAGAGCGGCTGAGCGAGCTGACACCAGCGAGCGAAGTACTACTGCCGCCACGCTCGCTGGTGAGCTGGACGCTTTCGCGCTGAGCCCAGCATCAGAAGGAGAGCGCCGTGTCACAGCTCGTCGGCGGCACGATGGTGCCGAACTGTGACGTCGGCACGTTCCACCTGGAGCAAGGCATGCCTTCGATCTGCGAGACGCACTTGTCGTAGTCCGCGCCGATCGTGGTGACCTCCGAGCACGGCAGGCGATCCACGATGAGCTGGTAGCACTGGTCCACGTTGCGCTGCCGATCGGTCTCGGACATGCGCCCGACCTTGACGTAGCAACCGAAGGACTTGCCGCACCACGTCTTCGCGTAGGCTTGGCATTTCTGCGGGGGTGAGAGGCTAGGCGACGAGCTCTCGCCGCCATCGCCCTCGCCATCTCTGATGATGTTGCCTGAACAGGCGACGAGCAACAGACAACCGAACGCCACCACCCTGCTGACCACGCGCAACATCCGACGACCTCCGCCAGCAGCGTAGCGAATGGCTCAGCTCAAGTCGAACAACAACAGCTCGCTGGGCTCGCGACCTACGATGGAGATGCTGCCAGGCGTCTCGAAGCGTGCGGCGTCACCCGCGCTCAGGCGCTCGCCCTGCACTTCGACCTCGCCACGCGCAACGTGCAAAAAGCCGTAGCGACCCGACGCCAGCTCGTGGCTGACGCGCTGCTCCGGCGCGAGCAGCGAGGCGTAAAGGTTCGCGTCCTGGTGGATGGTGAGCGAGCCCTCGCGCCCATCCTGCGAGGCGACGAGCCGGAGGCGGTTCTCGCGCTCAGCCTCGCTGAAGTGTTTTTGCTCGTAGCTGGGAGCGTGGCCGCGCGCGTCCGGCAACAGCCAGATCTGCAGGAAGTGCACTTCATCCGTCGGCGAGGCGTTGAACTCCGAGTGCGTGACGCCCGTGCCAGCGGACATGCGCTGCACGTCCCCCGGGCGGATCACCGAGCCGGTGCCCATGCTGTCCCGGTGCTGGAGGCCACCGGAGAGCACGTACGAGATGATTTCCATATCCCGATGCGGGTGAGTGCCGAAGCCTTTGCCGCCCTGGACCCGATCTTCATTGATGACGCGTAAGGAGCGGAAGCCCATGTGCGCGGGCGCGTAATAGTCCGCGAACGAGAAGGTGTGGAAGGATCGCAGCCAGCCATGATCAGCGTAGCCGCGCTCGTTTGCCCGTCGAATCAACATCGGTTACTCCGAGAGCAAAACATAAGTCGTGAAGGGCCAATGTAAACTAGGGGCGCTAAACCCCGCTTCCACCGGAATTTGGCCGGCGCAGCGCGCCATTCTGGCCGGAGCGCGCCCCGCTCGGGTTGCGTTCCAGCCCGTCCTAGGACAGCTTCCGCGCGCGCCATGAGTGAATCCGCACCGAAGAACTTGGTCAGCACCGCAACGGCTTCTGCCAGCATCGTGAGCCCGCTAGACGAGCGTTACGCCTCCGTGATGCGGCCGCTGGCCGTCCACACCTCCGAGTTCGGCCTGCTCAAGTACCGCGTGCAGGTCGAGGTGGAGTGGATCATCTTCATGGCCAGCCGCAAGGAGCTGCCGCACGTGCCGGAGCTGAGCGCCGAGCAGGTGCAGACGCTGCGCGGTTGGGTGGAGAGCTTCGACGAGACCGAGTCGGCCAAGATCAAGGCGTACGAGCTCAAGATCCAGCACGACGTGAAGGCCGTGGAGTACTACCTGCGCGAAAAGCTGAACGGCATCGGCCTGCCTCAGCACGCGATCCAGGTACACTTCTGCTGCACCTCAGAGGACATCAACAACCTGGCCTACGCCTTGATGCTCAAGGCGGCGCTCGGCCAGGCGTGGTTGCCCGCCGCGCGCAACCTGGTGGCGGACTTGGCGAAGCTGGCGGAGTCCGCCAAGGCGCTGCCGATCTTGGCGCGCACACATGGTCAGCCTGCGTCGCCGACCACGCTGGGCAAGGAGCTGGCCGTGTTCGTGTACCGCCTCAATCGGCAGCTGTCGCAGGTGGCCGGAGCCGAGTACCTGGGCAAGTTCAGCGGCGCGGTCGGCAACTTCAACGCGCACGTGGCTGCCTACCCGGACGCGGACTGGGAGACGCTCTCGCGCGACTTCGTCAGCTCGCTGGGCCTGACTTGGAACCCGCTCACCACGCAGATCGAGTCGCACGACTACCTGGCGGAGATTTTCCAGGCCGTGGTGCGCTTCAGCAATGTGCTGCTCTCGCTCGATCGCGACATTTGGATGTACGTGTCGTTCGGCTACTTCAAGCAGGCCGCCGTGAAGGGCGAGGTGGGCTCGTCCACGATGCCGCACAAGGTCAACCCGATCAATTTCGAGAACTCGGAGGCCAACGCCGGCATCGCGATCGCGCTGCTCCAGCACCTAGCCGAAAAGCTGCCGGTCTCGCGCTTGCAGCGCGACTTGAGTGACTCCTCGGCGCTCCGCAACATCGGCGTGGCGCTCGGGCACTCCTTGGTGGCGATCGAGGCCGCGCGGCGCGGGCTTTCGCGCCTGGCGCTGGATGAAGCCGCAGCCGCGCGTGACTTGGAGCACGCTTGGGAGGTGCTGGGCGAAGCCGTTCAGGTCGTGATGCGCCGCCACGGGCTGCCGGACTCCTACGAGCAGCTGAAGGACTTGACGCGCGGACGGCCGCTCACGCGCGAGATCTTGCACCAGTTCATCTCCGGGCTGGCGTTGCCGCCAGAGGCGCGCAACTACCTCTTGGCGCTCACCCCGCAGACGTACATCGGCATCGCCCCGCGCGCCGTGCGTCACGCGCTCTGAGCGCTCAGCGACCGCGCAGGCCCAGCACCGTCAAGGGCGCGTCGGACAGCGCGAACTCGATCTCATCGCCCAAGCGGATGGGGATCTTGCGCTTCGGCCCGTCCAGAAACAGGCTACTGTCGTCCATCTTGCTGATGATGGTGACGCGCTGGCGCGGCTTGACCAGCGCGCGAGCGAGCGCGTTCTTCTTACCCCGCGGTGTGTACGGCCTGACTCTTATACACATA
>JAEYOT010000846.1 GCA_023411445.1 Pseudomonadota bacterium | reverse complement strand
GTCCTGGCCTGGGTGGAGGAGGCCAGGCGCGACGGAGCAGAAGTGTGCTGCGGCGGCAGCGCGCAAGGCAACGTGCTCTTGCCCACGGTGCTGACCGGCACGCGCCCCGAGCAGCGAGTGTGCAAGGACGAGATCTTCGGGCCCGTAACGGTGCTGGAATCGGTGCCGGATTTTGCCGCGGGTCTCGCCGCTTGCAACGCCTCGCGTTTCGGTATCCAAGCCGCGGTGTTCACGCGCGACCTCTCCCGCGCCCTCGCCGCCTATGATGAGCTGGATTTCCCCGGCGTGCTCGTGAACGACGCGCCTAGCTTCCGCGTCGACAATGTGCCCTACGGCGGCGTGCGGGACTCCGGCAGGGGTCGCGAGGGCGTGCGCTTCGCGATCGAGGAGCTGACGGAGACGAAGCTGCTCAGCTTGCGCGGCGTCTAGGGCGGGCCCTGCGGTCCGGGCGCGCTCAGCTTGCCGTCGCCGTCTGCGTCTACCCAAATTGGGTTACTGAAGCCGAACGGCTTGATCCATTTGCCCGGGAGGGCATCGTTCATGAACCGATCGCCGCGCGCCACGACCACGATCCAGCTGTCGTTGTCGAGCTGCAAATCGATGTCGAGGTTCCAGGTCGAGCGCGGATAGGGGGGCTTGCGCGTGCGCTCCTCCGCTTTGGCCCCGTTGACGTAAACCTCGACGCGCGAGACGTCGATCCAATCCGGCACGCGCGGGCTGATCGAAAGCGAGACGCGCCTGCCCTGCACCGTGTCGCCTGGCCCCGCCGAGCCGTTGGCCAGCGGCGACACGAAGATGCCGCACGACACCACGGCGTGACCGCCCTGCAGCGCCCGCGCCACCTCCACAGGATCGACCTGAGCGGCAGGCCGCTCCGGGACGCGAACGTAAGTGCGCGGCCAGCCCGCCCACTGAAACACGAGGCGGTGCGAGTCCGAGTTGCCGACCGCAGTGTAGCGGTGCCCGGCGTTCATGAGCTCGAACCACTCGCGCAGGTTGCGCTCCAGCACCTTGGGATCTTCCAAGTCGAAGCCGTTGCTCACCTCCAGCGCGTCGAAGGCGAAGCTGAACTCTGGAGCTTCCGCCACGCCGCGCTTGGTGTCGACCTCGCCGCGGTTGAAGTAGCCGACGCCGGGCATGCGCGGGTGATTCACTTGCAGCACCGCCTGCGGCGCGCGCGCCCGGACGACGGAGAAAATCTCGAGCGGCGAGGCGTCCTGAAAGGGCGGCACGTCCACGCCGCGCGGGTACGGGTAGGCGTTGAAATGGCCCCAGCTCGGCGTCGTGATCTCCACGCCGGAGAAGGTGCCGATCCGATCGTGCAGCTGCTGGTGCGCGATCGCGTCGCGGTAATCGGTGACGTGGTTGTGATCGGTCGGCACCGCCAGCTCCACGCCTTCGGCTGCCAGCGTCAGCACGCGCTCGTTCAGCGAGACGTTGCTGTCCGGGCTGGGGGAAGCATGCAGGTGGAAGTCCGCCGACAGGTAGCCGCTGGTGTCCACCGTGCGCTCCAGCTGCCCGTGGAAGGTAGCGCCGAGGTCGGCGTTCACCTCCACCTGCTGCCGCGGCATCGAATACTCCGGGCCATGCGTGACCAGCACGTCGTAGCGCCCAGCGGGCAGTTGGACGGAGCCGCTCCCGCTCAGCGAGTACAGCATGTTCTTCGAGCCGGACTCGCCTTCGCCGGCCACCAAGTCCGGATCTTTGGTCGGCGGCACGCCGCGCACCACTAGCCGTCCAGGCAGCGGCTGCTGCTCCTCGTCGGTGAACAAGTAGCTCAGCGTGCCGGGACGCGGCGGCACCAAGTTGAGCTTGAGCTCGGCGCCGTCCTTCACGCGGCCTAGCTCCTCGTCTTCGCCGCCGGGCGCTTGCAGCACGAAGCGGTACTCACCCGCCGGCAAGGGCAGCTCGAACGTGCCGTCCGCCTCGGCGGGCACGCTGAGCACCGTGCGCCCATCCGGGTGACGCGCCGAGATCGTGGCCCACACCTGCTTGGGCACCAGCCGGCCGCGCGCGTAGCCCACCTTTTTGCTCAGCCGTCGCCAGGCGACGTCCGCCAGCTTGCCGAGCCCGCCGGGAACCAGCAGCAAGTCGCGCTTGAGCTCGAGGCTCGCAGTCGGCGCCAGGTCCGCCACGTTACCCAGCGTCACCTCACCGGTCGGACCTACCACGTCGAAGTGGAACGACGCGTGCGCCGGCGACTGCGGAAACGCCAAGCCATAGCTCATGCCACGCCCGGCCCGTCCCAGCCACGGCACGTCCGCGCGCGTGGCCAGGTGCACGTGACCAAGCCGAGGTGCAAACGCCGGGATGCCCGGCCAGCGACCGCGATCGCCGACCTGTACCGCGCTCAGGCGCTTGCTGCTCACGTTGGTCGCGGTCGTCACCAGCTCCACGAAGTCAGCTCGCGGCGCGAGCCGGTACTCGGTGCGCAGCTCCAGGCGGCCATCGCGCGACGCTTCCTGCACGACCAGCACCGGCCGCTCACCGGCCTTACTGGCCTCCACGCTGAGCGTACGCAGCGGCACCTGCGTGCCAGCCACGTAGAGCACGGTGCGCAGCTCGATCTGCTCCTCAAGGGCGCCCTGGGCGGTGCCCAGCAGCAAGAGCGCACCGAAGCGCTGGCGCCGCTCCATGCCGCTGCCGTCGTTACCGATCACCAGCCGTAGCCGGTCCGACTCCAGCATGAAGTCACGACTATCCGCGGCGACCGCGCCCCCGCCAGACTGCGGCTTCGTCCAGGAC
>JAEYOT010000842.1 GCA_023411445.1 Pseudomonadota bacterium | reverse complement strand
GGCTACTTCTGCGTGGACAGCTTGCCGACGCCGGTCGTTCCGAGCACGCTCGGCGCGTTCGCGGCGGCGGGCGTCCGGCGCATCGCCTTCGGCATCGACGTGCGGGTGCGCCGTTTTCTAGACGACGCGACGCAGATGCTAGAGCAGCTGGCGGCGCCCGGAGAGCGCGAGCTGACCGTCCTGTTTTTGGACGCTTCGGACGAGGCGCTGCTGCGGCGCTTCTCCAGCACGCGGCGGCCGCATCCGCTCAGCACGACCACGGAGGTTGGCAGTGAGCAGGGCGCGCTCGCCGTGCTGGATGGCATCCGCATCGAGCGTGAGCTGCTCACGGCGCTGCGCGCCCGCGCCTCGATCGTGCTCGATACGACGCGCATGAGCGTCCACGACCTGCGGCGTGAGGTCATCGCGCATTTTGGAGCCAGCGGTGGCGGCGCGCCGCGGCTGAAGGTGCGCCTGCTCTCCTTCGGCTTCAAATTCGGGCCGCCAGTGGACGCGGACATGGTGCTGGACGTGCGCTTCCTGGATAACCCGTACTTCGTGCCGGCGCTCTCGAAGCTGCCGGGCACGCACGTCGCGGTGCGCGAGCACGTGCTGGCCAGCGAGGGCGCCGCCCCGTTCTTCGACTTGGCGGGGAAGCTGCTGGAGTTTTGCTTGCCCCGCTTCGAGCGGGAGGGGAAGAGCTACCTCACCATCGGGGTGGGCTGCACCGGCGGCCGCCACCGCTCCGTGGTGACCGCGGAGCATTTGGCCGAGCGCTTGCGGAAGCAGACCGGCCTCCCCATAGACGTCATTCACCGCGACGTGGATCGCGTCAACATCATCGGCAAAGGTGGCGATCCTGACGGAGGCCAGCAGACATGACGACCGCGAGGGGCACGTTCGAAGTCCGAAACAAGCTGGGCTTGCACGCCCGAGCTGCGACCAAGCTGGTGCAGCTGGCGGCCAAGTTTCCCTGCGAGATCACGGTAGGGCGCGCCGGGCAAACCGCCAACGCCAAGAGCGTGATGGGCGTGCTCCTGCTGTGCGGCTCAAAGGGAACCAAGTTGGACATCGAGGCGACCGGTCACTCGGCGCAGGAGGCGGTCGACAAGCTCGGCCAGCTGATTCACGACCGCTTCGGTGAGGACGAATGAGCGAGGGCGAGGGGCAGAGGGCTACGCGCGCCGAAATCGCGCTCGCCGGCTTGCCCGGCTCGCCTGGCGTCGCCTTGGGCAAGGCCGTCGTGATCGACGTCGGGCGCACCGGCGTCGCGCATCGTCACGTTCCGCACGAGGAGGTGGAGCTGGAGCTGGAGCGCTTCAAGGCCGGCGTGGCGAAGGCCGCGGCGGAGCTGCGAGAGCTGAGCAGCAAAGCGCGTCAGTCCGCCACCAAGATCGAGATTTCGGTGCTGGAAGCCTACACGCTGATGGTGGAAGACGAGCTGCTGCTGGCCGAGGTGCACAAGCGCATCGAGGCGGAGCTCGTCTGCGCGGAGTGGGCGCTGGACCTAGCCGTGACCGAGATGGCCGGGCGGCTTCGTCACGCGGGTGACGCCTACTTGGCCGAGCGCAGTCACGACTTCGAGTTCGTGGGCGCGCGGATTCGCCAGTGTATCAGCGGCGCGCCCTCGCCGGTACAGCTCGACGGGGCGGAGCCGCGCATTTTGGTCGCGCGCGACTTGTCGCCCGCGGAGACGGTCGGCTTCACGCGCGACAAGGTGCTGGCCTTGGTCACTGAGGTGGGCACCCGCACCAGCCACACGGCCATCGTGGCGCGCGCGCTGGAGATCCCGGCGGTGGTCGGAGTCGCTGGTGCGCTGGCCCGCGTCGGCAGCGGGGATTCCCTGATCGTCGACGGCTCGCGCGGGCAGCTGCTGCTGCACCCGCGGGCGGAGACGGTGAGCGAGTACCAAGAGCGCGCTGCGCGCTTCCGCGAGACGGCGCGGTTGCGGCGTGAGGCGCGCGATCGCCCGATCAAGCTGGAGTCCGGCGAGCTGATCGAGCTGCGCGCCAACATCGAGCTGCCGTCCGAGGCGCTGGCGGCGCTGAGCCACGGCGCGCGCGGCGTGGGCCTGTATCGCACCGAATTCTTGTACGTGGATCGCAGCGAGCCGCCCAGCGAAGACGAGCAGTACGAGACGTACCGCAAGGTGGCCGAGATCATGAATCCGCTCTCCGTCACGCTGCGTACGTTCGACATCGGCGGCGACAAATTCGTGTCGGTGTTCCAGGTGCCGTCGGAGATGAACCCGGCGCTGGGCCTACGCGCCGTGCGCCTAGGCCTGGCGCGCCCGGAGATCTTCATGACGCAGCTGCGCGCGATGATCCGCGCCACCGCGCACGGCAAGCTGCGCATCATGCTGCCGATGATCGCCTCGCTGGGCGAGCTGTTCGCGGTCAAGGAGCTGTTCGAGCAGGCGCTGCGCGACGTGGACGCGCGCGGGCTACCGCGAGCCGAGCACATCCCGCTCGGCATCATGGTCGAGGTGCCGTCGGCGGCCGTATTGGCGGAGGAGTTCGCCGAGCACGCGGAGTTCATGAGCATCGGCACGAACGACCTCGTGCAGTACACGCTGGCGGTGGATCGCTCCACGCCAGAGCTGGCGTATTTGGCCTCCTATTTCGATCCGGCTATTTTGCGGTTAATCCGCGCGGTGATCGCGGCGGGCGAGGCGCGTCAGCGCCCGGTGCTCTTGTGCGGAGCCATGGCGAGCGATCCACTCGCGGCGCTCCTGCTCGTCGGCATGGGGCTACGCGAGATGAGCATGGAAGCGGCCGCCGTGCCGGAGATCCGCGAGGTGCTGGCGAACGTCACGCTGGCGCAGGTGCAGGCGGCCGCCGCCGACGCGCTGGCGGAGCGCACGGCTGCCGGCGTGCAGGCCGCGCTGACGCGGCACTTCGGTCGCCTGCTGTCGGACGGCTGAGGCGCGCTTTTTCGCGCAACTGGCGGCAGCGCGGGCCGAGCGGAGGCCATGCGCGTGGTGGCATGGTTGAGCCTAGCGCTGGGCTTGCTGCTCGGCTGCGGAGCGCCGCCCGAGCGGGCGCCGGCGGACCGCCTCGTGCTGCTGCACACGTCGGACCTGCACTCACGCGTCTGGCCATTCCGAACACGCGTCACCGCACCTGAGGCGCAGCTCGGGCTCGGCCCGCGCGGCGCGCTCGTGGAGCTGGGGGGTTGGGCGCGGCTCGCCACGCTGCTCGCGCGTGAGCGCGCAGAGGGCCCGCGCCTGTGGCTGGACAGCGGGGACGCGCTCGAGGGGGCGGACGCGTTCCATCGGTTTCGCGGAGAGCTGGAGCTCTCGCTGCTGGAGCAGATGGGGCTCGGCGCGATGGCGCTCGGCAACCACGAGCTGTCGCTCGGCGCCGAGGAGCTCGCCGCCCTCGTCGCGACGCGTGCCCGCTTCCCCGTGCTGAGCGCCAACCTCACGCCTGCGCCCGGCTCGGCGCTGGCCGGCCGAGTGCTGCCCGTCTCGGTGCTGGTCAGCCAGGGCGTCCGCGTGGGCGTGATCGGAGTGGCCAACGCGAGCAGCCCGCCGGACGTGGCTCGCGCCGACAACCGTTGGAGGCTCGAGTCGGGCCCCCCGGCCGCAGCGCTGCAGCTTGCCGTGGAGCGGCTCACGCCGCTCGCGGACGTGCTGGTCGTCTTGAGCCACCTCGGGCTGGACGGAGATCGCGAGCTGGTCGCTGCCACCGCGGGCGTGGACCTGGTGCTCGGCGGGCACCAGCACATCGTTACGCCAGAGCCCGAGTGGCAGCGGGATCGGCGCGGGCGGCGGGTTCCCATCGTTCACAGTGGGGCCTACGGCAAGCTGCTCGCTCGGCTCGGGCTCGCGCTACGCCCGGATGACGCCGGCCCAGGTCTGGAGCTTGCCAGCTTGGCGCTGGAGCACCTACCGTCAAAGCCCAGCGTGGCGGAGGATGCGGAGCTGCTGGCCCGGCTGGAGCCGCTGTGGCCGGCGCCCCAGCCGCCGCTCGCGCACGCCACAGAAGCGTTGTTGCGACGCTCCGCGCTCGGTGGTGACTCCTCGCTGGGCAACTTGGTGGCTGAGGCCATGCGCGAGGCCGCGGGCGCGGACGTCGCGATCCTGAAC
>JAEYOT010000822.1 GCA_023411445.1 Pseudomonadota bacterium | reverse complement strand
GCTTCGCGCCGCGCCGGTACGCACGCCGCCAAGGAGCGCGCGGCGGTCTCCGGCTCGAGCAAGAAGATCTACAAGCAGAAGGGCACGGGCCGCGCTCGTCACGGCTCCATCCGCGCGCCGATCTTCGTCGGCGGCGGTCGTGCTCACCCGCCGAAGCCCCAGGATTGGTCGTATCGGCCGCCGCGCCGCGTGCGCACGGCAGCGCTGAAGAGCGCGCTGAGCCTGATCCTGAAGGAAGGCCGCCTCACGATCGTGGACGGCTTCGACCTCGGTGAAATCAAGACCAAGAAGCTGGCCGGCGTGCTCACCACGCTCCAGGCCGGCAAGAAGACGCTGGTGGTCGACGACCGCGGCAACGAGAACCTCCGGCTCTCGATCCGCAACCTCGAGAACAAGCTGTTCTTGCCGCCGGAGGGCGTGAACGTTTACGACCTGCTGCGCCACGACCACCTGGTTCTCTCCAAGAGCGCGGTCAAGGCGCTCGAAGCCCGCTGCCTCGACGCGAAGTCGGAAAGCGCGGAGGCCTGATCATGAAGCCCACGGACATCATCAAGCGCCCCATCGCGCTGACCGAGAAGGCCACCCGCCTCAAAGAGGCGAACAAGGTGATCTTCGAGGTCGCGCTCAGCGCGAACAAGCTGGAAATCAAGAGTGCCGTCGAGACGCTGTTCAACGTCAAGGTGGCCGACGTGAACACCATCGTTCAGCGCGGCAAGATCAAGCGCATGGGTCGCGGCTTGGCCAAGCGCCCCAACTTCAAGAAGGCTGTCGTGACGCTCCGCGAGGGCAACGACATTCAGTTCTTCGACGAGTCGAAGGAATAAGTCATGGGTATCCGAACCACCAAACCGACCTCGGCCGGTCGTCGTTTCTACACGGTCAGCGATTTTGCCGACATCACGACGGACAAGCCGGAGAAGAGCCTAGTCGAGCACCAGCCGCAGACCGGCGGGCGCAACCACTACGGGCGCATCACCTCGCGCTTCCGCGGCGGTGGCCACAAGCAGAAGTACCGCATCATCGACTTCAAGCGCGACAAGATCGGCGTGCCCGCCAAGGTGGCCGAGATCGAGTACGATCCCAATCGTACCGCGCGCATCGCGCTGCTCCACTACGCGGACGGCGTGAAGAAGTACATCCTGTGCCCCGACGGCTTGAAGCAGGGCGACAGCGTGGTCTCCAGCCGCGGCGCCGATATCAAGCCGGGCAACAGCCTGCCGCTGGCGGTCATCCCGCCGGGCACGATGGTGCACAACGTGGAGCTGCGCAAGGGCAAGGGCGGCCAGCTGGTGCGCTCGGCCGGCGTGGCCGCGCAGCTGATGGCGCGCGACGGCGACTACGCGTCGGTCAAGCTCCCCAGCGGCGAGATCCGCAAGGTGCACATCGAGTGCCGCGCTACCGTGGGCCAGGTCTCGAACCTGGAGCACCAGAACATCAGCCTCGGCAAGGCCGGTCGCGCCCGTTGGCTCGGTCGTCGCCCCCACAACCGCGGCGTAACCATGAACCCAGTCGATCACCCGATGGGTGGTGGTGAGGGCCGCACCAGCGGTGGCCGTCACCCCTGCTCACCCTGGGGCCAGCTCGCCAAGGGCCTCAAGACGCGCAACAACAAGCGCACTGACGGCATGATCGTGAAACATCGCAAGGCGAAGGGCGGCTGACAGATGCGTAGTCTCAAGAAAGGTCCGTTCATCGACGGGCACCTGGCCAAGAAGATCGAGGTCACCGTGGCCTCGCAGAAGAAGAACGTGATCAAGACCTGGTCGCGTCGCTCCACGATCATCCCGGAAGCGGTCGGGCTCACGTTCGCGGTCCACAACGGCCGCAAGTTCGTGCCCGTGTTCGTGACCGAGAACATGGTCGGTCACAAGCTGGGCGAGTTCGCGCCGACCCGTACTTTCCACGGCCACGCCGGGGACAAGAAGGGTAAGGGCGGTGCAGCGGCCAAGCCGGCTCCCGCCAAGCGCTGAGCTCCGAGCACAGTTGAATGGAACCGGGCAGCTCTCCGAGCTGGCCCGGTTTCGTTCATTTGGAGTCGGCGCGTCAGGCGAGCCGCTGCAGCGTGCTCCTGACTTGAGCCAGCGCGCGGGCGTGGACCAGCGGACGGGGCTCGGCCGAGCTCAAAAACTCGCACGCGCTCGCTAGATCATCGAGCAGCGCGAGGCTTTGCCAGTTGGCGGGCAAGTCCACGCCCAGATCGTTCAAGCCCTCGAGGAGCGCTGGCGCGAAGAAGGGCGGCAGCGGCGCTTCGGGGCGGTCGCGCAGCAGGTTGCCGAGGTCCATGTAGATGCGCCCGGCGTGAGCGAACTCCCAGTCCAGCACGGCGCCGACCTCGCCCGTCTCTTCCAGGAGCACGTTGTCGGGGCTCAAGTCGCCGTGGACCAAGTGGATGGGCCAGCCGGCGCCGGCGTGCTCGTAGCGCTTGACCAGGCGCCACACGGCGCCGCGCAGCTCGCCCAGGCGCTCGGCGGCGGGCGTCGCGAACAGCCAGTGCCGGTAGAAGTCCGTGGCCGTCCACGGCAACACGCGCAGGCCTCCGTCCGCCTCCGCCGCCAAATCTCCCGGCTCTTCGTAGCGGTACAGCGTGAGCCGCGCCAGCGTGTGCCCGAGGCTGCGCGCGGCCGTCTCGAGCTTCAGCTCCGGCGACGCCTTGAGCGCGCGTGACAGCGATAGCCCCTCCACGAAG
>JAEYOT010000693.1 GCA_023411445.1 Pseudomonadota bacterium | reverse complement strand
GCCCATTGCGCTTTGCGTTTCGGGTCACTGCTGCCGCAGCTCACGGCTGTTACGGTAACGAGCCCTGCCGCCACTAGCCACCAACCCAAACGCGAGCAAGCCCGACACCAAGCGCGAAGCATAGCCCACGAGATTTGGTGACCTAGCATTCGCGGTCAAGGGGAAATGCCCCAGTCGCCGATAGGATGATTGCCAATGCGCGTTGACGCGTGAGTCGCACGCGCGCCGCCAGCAGTGCTTGTGTAAAGTGGCACGATGGCGAAGGAGCGCGGGCTCTACGAGAGTCTGGTCACGGAGGCGCTGGAGGCGGAGCTCGCGGCGCTGGACTCGCGGCTGGTGGCTCGTAAGGCGGGCCTGCACGAGGCGGAGGCGGCGGATCGCATTGCGCTGCATCTGGGGCGCGTCGTGGAGCGGGCGCTGGCTTCGCTGGATCGCCAGGAGCGGGTGAAGCTGGGGACTGCCTTGGCGCGGCAGCTGATCGAGCAGGTGGTGAAGGCGACGCGCGCGCCAGAGCTTGCGAGCCAGCGACCGGTGGCGGCGGGCGAGGTGCTGCGCAGCATCGCGGGGCGCTTGCCGGACGGGAGCGCGGAGGCGCTGGAAGAGCCGCTGATCCCGCTGTTCGATACCACCTTGCTGACGAACGCGCCGGGCGAGCCGCGCGTGGGCAGCCAGGTGCTGACCGAGATTCATTCGGCGGACCGCATCGACGTGGTGATGGCGTTCATTCGCTCGAGCGGGATTCGGCCCCTCTTGGCGGCGCTGCGCGCGCACTGCCGAGCCGGACGGGCGCTGCGCGTCTTGACCACGACCTACACGGGCTCGACCGAAGGGCGCGCGCTGGATACGCTGAGCGAGCTGGGGGCGGACGTGCGCATCTCCTACGACGAGGGGAGCACGCGCTTGCACGCGAAGGCTTGGTATTTCTTCCGCCGCTCGGGCTTTTCGACCGCGTACATCGGCTCCTCGAACTTGACCCACTCGGCGCAGGTCAGCGGCCTCGAGTGGAACGTGCGGGCCTCGGCGGCGCGCAACGCCAGCGTGGTCGACAAGGTCGCGGCCGTGTTCGAGAGCTATTGGAACAGCGGCGAGTTCGTCCCTTACGACGCGGCATACTTTCGCGAGCGCACGGCGGCGCGCGACCGCCAGCAGCTGCACGTGCTGATGAGCCCGCTCGAGCTCCGACCGGAGCCGTTTCAAGAGCGCTTGCTCGAGCAAATCGCGCTCTCGCGCCGGCTCGGCCACCACCGCAACCTGTTGGTGTCGGCGACCGGCACCGGCAAGACCGTGATGGCGGCGCTGGACTACGCGCGGGTCCGCCAGTCCCTACCCCGTGCACGGCTGCTGTTCGTGGCACACCGGGCCGAGATCTTGAAGCAGACGCTGGCCACGTTCCGCCACGCGCTGCGCGAGCACTCCTTCGGTGAGCTGTGGGTCGGCGGCGAGCGGCCGCAGCAGTTCGACCACGTGTTCGCTTCGATTCAGAGCTTGAGCGCGACCAGCCTCGAGCACTTACCGGCCGACCACTTCGACGTGGTAGTCGTGGACGAGTTTCATCACGCCGCAGCCTCAACTTACCGGCGCCTGCTCGAGCATCTCAGCCCGGTGCAGCTGCTCGGCTTGACCGCCACGCCAGAACGCAGCGACGGCTTGCCGCTCCTGGACTGGTTCGATGGGCGCATCGCCGCTGAGCTGCGGCTGTGGGACGCGATTGACCAGCACCGGCTCGTACCGTTCGCGTACTACGGCGTGCACGATGGGCTGGATTTGCGAGAAATCCCGTGGCGTCGGGGCCGCGGCTACGACGTGGAGCGCCTCTCCAACCTGCTGACCGGCAACGACGCGTGGGCGCACCTGGTCATCACCGAGCTCGCCCGCCGCGTCGACAGCGTGGCCGCCATGAAGGCGCTCGGCTTCTGCCTGAGCGTGGAGCACGCGCGCTTCATGGCGCGAGCCTTCAGCGTCGCCGGCATCACCGCGACCGCCATCTGGGCCGATTCCCCTGCGGCCGAGCGCGAGCAGGCCTTGCGCGACCTCACGACCGGCAGGGTGCAGGTCATCTTCTCAGTCGATCTCTTCAACGAAGGCGTGGACGTACCGGCGGTCGACACACTGCTCATGCTGCGCCCCACCGAGAGCGCCACACTATTTCTCCAACAGCTCGGCCGCGGCCTGCGTCGCCACACGAGCAAGACGCTGTGCACGGTGCTGGATTTCGTCGGCGTGCACCGCTCGGAGTTCCGCTTCGATCGGAAGCTCCGAGCCCTGCTGGGCGGCACCCGGAGTGACCTCATCGCGCAGGTAGAGCAAGGCTTCCCCTTCCTGCCCGCCGGCTGCCACTTCGAGCTGGATCGTCTCGCCAGCGAGATCGTGCTCGACAGCATCAAGAGCGCCGTGCCGACGCGCTGGAGCGCCAAGGTAGAAGAGCTGCGCGCCCTCGCCAGCTCGCGCAATCACGTGACGCTCGCCGCGTTCCTGGAGGCTTCCGGCCTGGATCTCGAAGACGTGTACGCCGGCGGCCGGTGCTGGTCGGATCTCTGCCAGTACGCCGGCCTGCCCACGTTGCCGGCTGGCCCGAACGAAGAGCAACTGCGCCGCGCCTGCAGTCGCCTGCTCCACATCGACGACCTCGGCCGCATCGACGCGTACCGCCGCCTGCTCGCCGCCAACACCGCCCCCGACCCGTCGACGCTCTCACAGCCCAATCGCAGGCTCCTCCGCATGTTGATCGCCTCGCTCGTAGACAAGGCAGTCACCAGCTCCGCCTCCCTTCGCGAAGGCTGCGAGCTGGTGTGGCGGCACCCTCAGGTCCGAGCCGAGCTCGTCGCTCTACTGGACACGCTGGCCGAGCGACTGGAGCACATCACCATGCCGCTCACCGAGCCCGCGCACGTGCCACTCGCCGTGCACGCCCGCTACACCCGCATCGAGATCCTGGCCGCTTTCGGCATCGGCGACGGCGCCAAAGTCGCTCCCTGGCAAACCGGCGTGTACTGGGCCAAAGAAGCGCGCGCCGACCTGCTCGCCTTCACGCTGGACAAAACCGGCGACCACTTCTCCCCCACCACGCGCTACCGCGACTACGCCATCAGCCGCGAGTTGGTGCACTGGGAGAGCCAATCCGTGACGCGCGAGTCCAGCGAAACGGGCCTCCGCTACCAGCACCACGCCACGCGCGGCTCACTCGTGATGCTGTTCGCACGCCAACGCACGACTGATCGCGCCTTTTACTTCCTTGGTCCCGCGCGCTACGTCAGCCACGAATCCGAGCTCCCCATGGCCATCACGTGGCAACTCGCGCACGCGCTCCCCGGCGACCTGTTCGCTTCGTTCGCGGCAGCTGTCGCGTAAACGCATTTACGAGCTCACGCAGTCACACGTAGGTGCATGTCACCCTTGGGTTAGTCATTGCTTCAGGCATATCGCGAATGCTTGCGATGGACTTTCAAGACCCGCTACTTAGCTCATGAGTGCCTGGGCGAATCTTCTCTTGGTTTATTCTGCTTGTTCCGGCTGGAGCGTTCGCACAACAGGCCGGCGCGCCTAGCAGCCCGGCCGCCGAAGCACCCGTCGCGGAGTCGCCTCCGGAGCAGGCAGCGCCGCCCAACGCGAGCACTGCGCTTCCGCCCGGAAATTCAGCTTCGCCAGGAGATGTCGCCCCCGAGCCCACCGCAGCGCCAGCGCCGCCCGTGACCCCGCCTGCAGCGGCAGCTCCGGTTGTACCGGCCGCCGCTGCTGCTCCAACGGCCCGCATCGGACAAGGCTTTCACCTCTTCGATCCTCACTACGTCTTCCTCGGGTTTGGCATGCTCGCGCCGTGTCAGGGCACCGCAGTCGAGCTGGAGGGCAGCTGGGCCGAGGCCCTCGGCCGTGGCATGTGGTGGGCCGGCGCCTATGCGGCGGTTGGGTTCG
>JAEYOT010000686.1 GCA_023411445.1 Pseudomonadota bacterium | reverse complement strand
AAGGCCGCCGGTGACAAGGCCAAAGGGCAGACGCTGTACGTGACGCTAGAGCCGTGCAACCACCAGGGCAAGACGCCGCCCTGCGTGGACGCGATCCTGAGCTCTGGCATCAAGCGCGTCGTGATCGGCTGCCGCGATCCGAACCCGCGCGTGGCCGGTGGCGGCATCGAGCGGCTGCAGCAGGCCGGCGTCGAGGTCGTGGTGGGGGTGCTGGAGAGCGAGGCGCAGTCGCTGATCAAGGGCTGGGCCAAGTTCATCACCAGCGCGCAGAGCTACCTGACGTTGAAGCTCGCTATCTCGCTGGACGGACGCATCGCGACGCGTAGCGGTGCCTCCAAGTGGATCACTTCACCTGAGTCGCGCCTGCGCGTGCAGACCTTACGGGGCAAGCACGACGCCGTGGTGGTCGGTGTCAACACCGTGCTGGCGGACAACCCGCGGCTCACGGTGCGTGACGTGCCGGGCCGTAGCCCGGTGCGCGTGATCGTGGACAGCCGGCTGCGCCTGCCAGTGACCGCGCAGGTGGTGCAGACCGCAGCGCAGACGCCGACCTGCGTCGTCACCACGCTGTCCGCGCCCAAGGCTCAAGAGGACGCCCTCGCTGCGCTCGGCGTGCGCGTCATTCGCGTCCCGCCGACAGCCGAGGGGCGCTGCGATCCTACCGTGATGCTGCGCGAGCTCGCAGCGCGCGAGGTCGTCAACGTGATGTGTGAAGGCGGCTCGGAGCTCGCCGGCAGCTTGCTAGCCAGCGGCTTGGCGGACGAGCTGCACGTGTTCGTCGCGCCGATCTTGCTCGGACCGCGCGGCCGTCCCGGCGCAGTCGATTGGGCGGGCCCCGAGAACCCGTCGGACGCTCCCCGCATCGATCCCCCTCGCTGGGAGCTGTGCGGCGGAGACGCCTACGTGTGGGGGCCGCTCAAGTATCCGAAGAAGACCGCTCGTACCGCTCCGGGCTGATTCGCCGCGGCGAAAAGGGCAGCAATTGCGGGGGTGATGAGCCGGTGTTACGTTTCTGAGGTCATGGCTCTGCTCCCGATTCTGCACTATCCGGACCCGCGCCTGCGCGAGGTTGCCAAGCCGGTCACCGAGATCACGCCCGAAATCCTGAAGTTGATCGATGACATGGCGGAGACCATGTACGACGCGCCCGGCTGCGGTCTGGCGGCGAACCAGGTCGGCGTGATGCTGCGCATTTTCGTGATCGACACGGCGGGCGAGGACGAGCCGAGCGATCTCCGCGTCTACATCAACCCCGAGATCCTGGAGCTGGATGGCGTGCAGGTATGGGAAGAAGGGTGCCTCTCCTTCCCCGGCGCCACGGAAGAGATCAAGCGCGCCGAGCGCGTGAAGATCAGGGCGCTCGACCGCGACGGCAAGGAGTTCACGCTCGAGGCCGACGGTCTCTTGGCCGTCGCCATCCAGCACGAGAACGATCACCTGAACGGCGTGTTGATGATCGACAAGCTCTCCGCGCTCAAGAAGCGCATGATGAGCAAGAAGGTCGAAAAGGCGAAAGCCAGCGAAGCCCGCGCTTAGGCGCCGCCGCTACCGTGACGGGGGGCGTGAGAACAGGCTGCTGTCCAGGTTCTCTCCCCGCGCGCGCATGTGCTCCACCACTTGCGGGACGGCTCCGCTGGGCGAGAACGTGCCTTCGACGGCGCCGCCGGCAGCGGTGCGGTCGGGGAGGAACGTGAAGATATCTTGCAGTTGGATCTCGTCGCCTGCGACGCCGCTGACCTCCGCGATGCGCAGCACACGCACGCGGTCGTCCCGCAGACGCGCGACCTCCACCACCACGTCGTAGGCGCCGGCCAACAGCTCGCGGGTGGCGCGGATACCCAGACCCGGGCGCGCGGCGGCGATCTCCGCCGCTAGGCGCATCAGCCCGCGCTTGATTGAGCTGGCGTGACGCAAGGCGAGCACGCCATCCACGCCGGAAGCGACCATCTCCGTCACGGCGGCGGTCACCTCCGGCGACGTAAGGCGCGCCGCAAAGCGGAGCCCCGGCATGCCGGCCTTCACCGCCAGCGCGCGGCGGGCCTCCGCCAACGTGCCCAGCCCGAAGTCTACGGCGACGTCCGCTTGACCAGCTACGCCGTCACCGATCCAGACCGAGCGCGCGTCCGCCTGCGACCCGACCAAGGCAGAGAGCAGCTGCTCCGGCGAGCCGTCGTGACCACCGACGACCAGCACGTTGACGCGGCTCAGCAGGCAATGACGAAAGAAGGTCGCCATCGCGCGTGAGATGACGCCGCGCCGCACGAGCTCGTCGAGCGTGAGCGTGAGCCGCTCGGGTCGGCGGATGAGCAGTGAAGCGGCGCTGCCGCTGCTGCTCGCGACCGAGACGCGCGCCCCGCTCGCGAGCCGAAACTCGGATTCGTCACCGCCAGCAACGGCGTCGGCTCGCAGGCGCGCGATGGCCCAGCCCAATGAGCGCTCGCTGCTGAAGCCCGGCTCAATCGCCACCGCCCGGCCGGCGCGCGAGGCGACCACCTGGTCGAACCGCACCACGCCGATCTCGTGCACGGAGGCGTCCGCGAGCAGGCTGCCGAGCGGCCCCAGCTCCAGCAGCTCGTCGCGCGCCAGCTCCAGCAGGCGCTCCGGCTGAATACTGATGGGGGCGTCCTTGGCGCCAGTCAGCTTGGCGACGGCTTCACGCAGCAGCGGCTCCACGCGTTCGCCAAGATCGGCGGACAGAGCGTGCTCGAAGGCCTCGAGGCCCACGCGATCCACCACGGCTTGTACGGCCAGAGCCACGACGCTGGCGAGCGCGTGGCGCTCGTAGCTTGGCGCGTCATCCTGCGTGATACGCCCGACGTGGTGCGTGCCAGTTGTCTCGTTCACCGGGAAACTGGCGCTGGAACGCTGGGGCGGCTCGGAGCCAGCCAGTTGCGGCGGCGCCGGCGGCTCGATCGTCCGCACGGGGGGGCCCGGCATACGCGTGTGCTCGTCGTCCTCGTCCGTGGCGCGCGTGCTGGAGCCAGCGGCAGGACCGCTCGGGCCCGTCGCCGAGATTTCATCCGGAGCCGACATCAGCTCCGCGCGCTGCCCACCCTCCGAAGGCTGCTCGCCATCAGCGGCGGGCAGCTCGATACGCAGCACGAAGTCCCCCACGTAGATGCGGTCACCCTCACGCACGATCGTCGCCTGCGTGATGCGGCGACGATTGACGTAGGTGCCGTTGGTGCTGTTCAGGTCCGTGAGGATGAAGCGGCCATCACGGTAGAGCAGGCGCGCGTGGCGCTTGGACACGTTGCCCTTGGGCAGCATCAGCTCGTTGCCCTGCACGCGGCCGACGGTCAGCTCGGAGGTCTCGAACGTCTCGCGCCGTTCGGCTCCGCCCTTCTCATGGATCACCACCGAAAAAACGGGGGCCCGGGCGCTAGAGGTCGGCGAGATCACGAAGCTAGAAGCTTTCCGATCAGACACACCTCATGTCAATCCGTAGTGTTAGTTAGGTCGCGCGCTTTTTGCGATTCGGAAGCAGCGGCAGCGCTACCACCTCCGCCTACTCGGCTGTCGCCTGTCGCAGCCTCGCGAGCGCTCGCGTCTTCGCCTTGGGCTGATGACGAGGCTAGCTGGCGGCGCTCCCCCGCGGCTCCGTCGGCCCGAGGCGAGGCCCCGGGCCGGCGAGAGAGCCTTTTCAGGGGGTCGTTTCGTGCTGGCGGCTCTTCACGTCCGTAGTGACGAGAGAGAGGAGCTCGCCTGCGAGTGCCATCACGTCACGCTCGCTGAACCCTCCTGCGCGAAATTCGCGGTAGATGTTCTTGGCGAGGATCGCGACTGCGCGCGGGTCCTGTGACGGTTGAGTAACAGTTTGTGGCATGGTCTTATCCCGGTGGGGCGGCCGCCTGTATCCAAGAATGATGCCGAGCAAGGGCAGCTCGATTTACTACGGAATTATCAGTAGTTTACGGGTCTGGGTCCGCGTCAGCGCGAAGATACTTTCGCACTACAACCGCGAAATCCTACCGGGAAGCGCAGAGAATTACGCGCAGGCTGCAACTGGTCAGACCAGCTTAGGTTGCTGCTCGAGCGTGCTGCGGCCGTAAGTCTTGAGGACTTCACGGGTCGGCCGCTCCAGGCCACACACCGCGCTGGTGATGAGCTCACGGCCGTCGTCGGCAAAGTAGAGCGCCTCGCCCACCGCCGGCAGGTCGCACACCGGGACGGCCGTGCCGTTCGCTTGGAAGTGCACGCCACCCGAGAGCCGACGCCCGATCGCCAGGTGGGAAGGCAGCCACTTGCTCGAGCGGCGGTCGCGTACCGCGACGCAGAGCTCGCCCTGGAAGTGGTACTCGGTGTTCTTCGTCACAAACACCTTATTTTTCCGGCGCTCCGGCCCCGTGTAGCTGGTTTTCTCCTTCATTTCGGGCATTAGAGGGGAGGCGCGCAGGCCGGGACAACTTTCGATCGCGCTCCGGCGCCGTCTTCAGCAAGGGCTTCGCTATCCGCGCAGCCGTCGCGCAGAACTTTACTGAGCGCACGAGCTCCGTCGTACGATCAGCGCTGTGAAGCCGCGAGCGCGAGGGCCGAGTCTGAAGAAGACGCACGCGCTGCCGCTGCTGAGCTCGCGTCAGGTCGCGCTGTGGCAAAGCTCCGACTACCGCTGGCGCGAGCTGTTCGAAGCGGCCGACGTCATGAGTGAGGGCGCCACGCGCGACGAAGCAGACGGCAGCACGTACTACGGCTCGACCAGCATCCTGCTCCCGTTCAGCTCACGTGGCGGGCTCGTGCCTGACGACGAAGCGGCGCAGGTCGCAGTGCTGCTGACGTGTGACCCGCACGCGCGCCTGCGCGCGACGCGCGTCGCGCGTTTGGAAGCGCAAGTGCGCTCGGCTGCGCCCATCGGTCGCGTGCGCGCCGAGGTGAGCGTGAAGGTGGTCGCGCAAGGTATCCAAGTCGGCGTGGAGGTCGAGGCTAGCGTGCACCACGAGCTTGGTGATCGCGACGGCGCGCCACGCAAGGTGTCGCCGCCTCGCCCGCGTCGTGGCGCTCGCGCCTCGTGACAATCGTGCGCGCGTGACGACGCACGTGAGTCAAGGACAATCGTCTTTGCGACGCGAGCACGCGTGGCTCGCGCCGGGACGATCAAACGTCTTGTGGAGCGCGTTCGATCGGGCGTAGATCGCGCGGCACCGTGCGAGCGCTTGACAGGCGGCGCCGCGCAGAAAATTGTTCTGCTTTGCTTTCTCAAAGCACCCGGAGAGAAGTACGTTTTGGAGAGGCGGGTCTCGGACAGCGTGATGAGCCGGAAGAAGCAGCGAGATGACAAAGTCATCCACGTCGTATTCGGTCCCGGCGGCGGCAGGGTCGAGCGGCGTGACACCAAAGCCGTAGACACTGCGGCGGAGCCGCAAAGCGGCCGTGAGCCGCTGACGGATCTGTTCAGCGGCACCGAGATCGCGCGCTTGCTGGACGTCACGCCTGCGCGCTTGCGCACGCTGGATCGCGCGGGCGTGGTCTCACCCACGGGGCGCCGTAAGGGCCGTCGCGCTTACACGTTCTCCGATTTGATCGCGCTGCGCACGGCGCAGACGTTGCTGTCGCAGCGCGTGCGGCTGCGCGACGTGACGCGCGCGGTGAGCGCGCTCAAGCGCACGCTGCCCAAGGTCACGCGCCCGCTGCAGGAGCTTCGCATCGTGTCGGACGGGCAGCGCGTCGTCGTGCACACGCAGGATGGCGCGTTCGAGCCGCTCACCGGGCAGATGGTGCTCGACTTCGAGGTGAAGTCCCTGCGTGACGACGTGGTGCGGGTGCTCAGGCCTTCCGCCGGGCGCGAGCGCGCTAGGACGGCCTACGAGCTTTACCTGCGCGCCAGCCAGCTCGATGAAGATCCGGCGACCATGGACGAGGCGGAGCGCCTGTACGGCGAGGCCATCACCTTGGACCCGTGGTTGGCCATCGCGTACACGAACTTGGGAAACATCCGCTTCCGCCGTCACGACGCGGAGGGCGCCGAGACGCTCTACCGCCGGGCGCTCGAGATCGACGCGCGCCAGCCGGAGGCCCAGTACAACCTGGGCTACGTGATGCTGGAGCGCGGCGAGCCCGAGTCCAGCATTCCGCTGTTCCACGGCGCCATCGAGGCGGACCCCAAGTTCTCCGACGCCTACTTCAATTTGGCGATGGCGTACGAGCAGGTGGGCGAGACGCAGAAGGCGCGGCCGTTCTGGAAGAACTACATCTCGCTCGAGCCCAGCGGCACCTGGACCGAGATCGCCCGACGGCATCTGTAGCGAGCGCTCGCGGAGCTCAGCGCGCGCCGACGCCCAAGCGCCGATGCTTCAAGCTGGGCAGGGCTCGCCGTACGGCCTCCAGACGTGAGCGCTCCAGCGTCGCCAGCGCCAGCCCGACGCCGTCCGCCGCCTCCGCGATGACGGTGCCCCACGGATCGGCTACCAGGGCGTGCCCGTAGGTGGACCGGCCGCCGGGGTGCGCGCCGTACTGGGCGGCCGCCACTACGAACGCCTGCGCTTCGATCGCTCGCGCTCGCAACAGCACGTGCCAGTGATCCTTGCCCGTGTGCAGCGTGAACGCTGCCGGCACGAGCAGCACCTCCGCACCCTGCTCGGACAGCTCCCGGTACAGCTCCGGAAAGCGCAGGTCGTAGCAGATCGACAAGCCCAGCTTGAAGCCGGCGACCTCCACCACCGTGACGGCGGCGCCGGGGCTGGTCGCGGCAGACTCCGAGTAGGTCCCGCCGGAGCCGAGCGCCACGTCGAACAAGTGAATCTTGCGGTAGCTAGCGAGCTGCTCGCCGCCTGGCCCGACCACCAGCAGGGTGTTGTGAGGACGCTCTGGATCCCCGCTGCTCTCTGGGAAGCCGCCGCCTACGACGAAGACGGAGCTCTCGCGCGCCATGTCCGCGAGCGCGCTGGCGATCGCGCCGCCGTCGAGCGGCCCGGCCAAGCGGCGCTTGTCGGCCTCAGCGCCGAAGAACGCGAAGTTCTCGGGTAACACCACGAGCTCTGCGCCGCGGCGCGCGGCGCGCTTCACCTGCTCGCGCGCCTGCTCCAGGTTCTGAGCCAGGTCCGCCTGGCTGCTGAGTTGGGCCGCCGCGACGACTAGCTCGGCTTTTGCCATCGCCGTCTCATAGCCTATGCTGACCCGAGTGGAAGCCCCCACCGGCGCCATGCAGGAGTTTCGCGGTAGCCCGAGCCAGCCCGGGCGGCGGCGCCAGGCCGGGCTCGTGCTGCTCTACGCCGACACCTTCCAGGAGCTACCGGCGGCGTTCCTGCTGAGCAGCGAGCGGCACGTGCTCGGGCGCGACCCGAGCTCGGTGGACTGCGTGGGGCGGGCACCTGCCGTCTCTCGGGTGCACGCGGAGGTCGTGCGTCAGGGCCGGGGCTAAGTGGTGCGGGATCTGGGTAGCCGTAACGGCGTGATCGTCAACGGCCGCAAGGTCCAGCAGGCAGAGCTCGAGCCGCTGGATGAAGTGCGCATCGGCGACGCCATCTTCAAGTTCGTCGACGAGGACGCGGAGG
>JAEYOT010000683.1 GCA_023411445.1 Pseudomonadota bacterium | reverse complement strand
CGCCTGCTCGTAGCGAGCGAACACCTCGAGCGCCACGTCCGTCATGCGGCCCAGCTGCTTGCTCTCGCGCGGCCCGCGACCCTCGCTCTTCTCACCGCTGATGGCGGCGAGCAGCGCTTTCGGCGGGAACTGCCGCTCGTCGTAGCCCAGCTCGCGGAGCGCCCGCGTCACCACCGCCTTCTGATCCGACGCGTCGTAAATGACGAAGTCGCGCTTGAGGCCGACCGCGTCGTGGTAGCGTCGCAATAGCCGCGCGCACACGGAATGAAAGGTGCCGATCCACAGATCACGCGTCACCTCCGGCGAGGTGAGCTTCTCCAGCCGCTCGCGCATCTCCGCGGCGGCTTTGTTGGTGAAGGTGACGGCCAAGATGCGGTACGGCGGCACGCGCGTGGCCAGCAAATTGGCGATGCGATAGGTGATGGTGCGCGTCTTGCCGCTGCCTGCGCCTGCGAAGACGAGCAGCGGCCCTGCCAAGTGAGAGACCGCTTGCTTCTGGGGCTCGTTCAGCTCCGCCATCCAAGCTTGCCCGTGGCACCGCGGAGGCTCTGGCGCAAGTGGTAACGACGGCGGAGCAGGCGCGCGCTGGAACCGCGCTCGTGACCGTAGCCGCCATCGGCTTGGTGTTGGGGCTCTCGGCGGCGGCGGTGCTGCCGCTGCTCTTGCCGTGGCACGGCGCCGTGCTGCTCGCAAGCCTTGGCGTGGGGCTCGCGCTCTTGCCGTTCGCCGCGCTCGCTCTACTCGCCAGCCGCCGCCGCGAGCTGCTCTCCCCGCGCTTCACGTGGGTGGCCGCCGCCATCGCGCTGCTCTCGTGTCTCGCGCATCTCCCGCTCTACAACCTGTACCGGGGGCAAGTGCGCGTGCTCAATCACGGGGACGAGCCCTTCGCGCTCATCGTCGACGGGCGCCGCGTCGCGCGCGTCGAGCCCAGCAGCGGTGAGAGCCCGCTCGCCGGCGTGGAGCTGTCATTGCCGGCTGGCCAGCGCGAGCTCGCGCTCGTCTCCGAGCTGGATGGGCGGGAGCTGCTGCGAACGCGCCAGCACGTGAAGGGGGGCAGCCCGCACCTGTTCGCACCTCTCAGCACCGGTTACTGTTTCTCGATCGAGCGCAAGGGCTACGGCGACGCCGCCGATGAGCCGCTCGCCAGCGAGGCGCTCGAGGGAGCGGACCCATTCTGGGTTTTGCCCGACGGGATCGCTTGGTTCACCCCGAATCCGGAGCCCGGGCCGCTGCAAACTTCCGGCGGCACCTTGTCGTGTCTACGTCAACGCCGCTGCGCTCGTTGATTTCGCGGCGTTACCCGCCCTTGGCAAGCCAGAGGCCATGGTTATACTCGCGGCGCCGTGGCAGAAGAAAACGACCAAGTGACTCCCTCTGATGCAGAAGCCGCAGCCGCCGCGGAGGCCGGGGCTACGCCCGAAGCGGGGCAGGAAGCCGCGGTCGATCCGCTGGAGGAGGCGAAGGCGGAGCAAGCCAAGCTGAAAGATCAGCTGCTCCGCACGCTGGCGGACTTCGACAACTTCCGCAAGCGCACGCGCCGCGAGCTGGCAGACGCCGAGCGTCGCGGTCGTGACGACATGCTGAAGGAGTTTCTGCCGGTGTTCGACAATTTGGACCGCGCGAGCGCCCACGCCGAGACGGCGACGGACGTGAAGGCGCTGGCCGACGGCATCAGCCTCGTCATGCGCCAGTTCGCGGACACGCTCAGCAAGCTGGGCATCGAGCGCGTGCCCTCCGTCGGCGCCCCGTTCGACCCCTCCGTCCACGAGGCGGTGCAGCAGCTGGAGACGTCGGACTTCGAGCCGGGCACCATCGCCGCGGAAGTTCAGGCCGGTTACCGCGCGAGCGAGAAGCTGATCCGCCCCGCGCTGGTCGTGGTGGCGAAGGCTAAGCCAAACTGAGCGATATTTCCGGTTGGAGCGGACAGCTCCGACACGGTCGAGTATGCTGGCGACGCCTCGCATGGGGAAAGTCATCGGTATCGATCTCGGCACCACCAACTCCTGCGTCTCGGTGGTGGAAGGCACCGCGGCCTCGGGTCAACCCGAGGTGAAGGTGATCGCGAACGCGGAGGGCGCTCGCACCACGCCATCTGTCGTCGCCTTTACCGCCAAGGGAGAGCGCCTGGTCGGTCAGGTCGCCAAGCGCCAGGCCACGACCAACGCCGAGAACACCGTGTACGCGGTGAAGCGCTTGATGGGGCAGAAGTTCGACTCCGGCGTCGTCAGCCGGCAAGCGAGCGCCGTTTCCTACGGCCTGATCAAGCACGAGAACGGCGACGCCTGGGTGAAGGCTGGGGACCGCGTGATGTCACCGCCGGAGGTGTCCGCGCTGGTGCTCACCAGCATGCGCGAGATCGCCGAGACGTACCTGGGTGAGGCCGTGACTGAAGCGGTCATCACCGTGCCTGCCTACTTCGATGACGCGCAGCGCCAGGCGACCAAAGACGCCGGACGCATCGCCGGGCTGGACGTGAAGCGCATCCTCAACGAGCCGACTGCGGCCGCGCTGGCCTACGGCTTGGACAAAACCGAGCGCGAGATCATCGCCGTCTACGATCTGGGCGGCGGCACCTTCGACATCTCGATCCTCGAGATTGCCGCTGGTGTGTTCAACGTCAAGGCGACGGGCGGCGACACGCACCTGGGC
>JAEYOT010000549.1 GCA_023411445.1 Pseudomonadota bacterium | reverse complement strand
CAACGTGCTCACGCTGCGAGCCACGCTTCAGAGCGATCGCCTGCCGGGCTTCTGGAGCTACTTCTCACGTCGCTACACGGCAGCCGTCGAGGCGGCCTGAGCGTGATCCGTGCGTGGTCCACACCCGGCGAGGCGACCGATGAGAGCGAGCCGGAGAGCCTGGGCGAGGTGCAAGCCGCACTCTCGCCGGCCGAGCAAGCCTGCTACACCGATCCGCGCGTCACCTCAGGGCTCGTGCCTTGGGAAGTGTGCGCCGGCGCGGCGCTCTTCTTTCAGGAGACGTTCGGCGGCAACGGCAGGACGTGCGGCTCGTGTCACCCCGTTGCCAATAACTTCACCATCGACAAACCGTTCTTGGACACGCTGCCGCCCGATGATCCCTTGTTCATCGCGGAGAACCAGACGGACGCCTTCGATCTGGACGAGCTAGAAGGGCCCGATCTCCGTGGGCGCACGCTCATTCGCGAGAACCTGGACGGCTTCGAGGACGCCGAGAACAAATTTGTGCTGCGCTCGGTCCAGCATATTTTCAGCCTCGCCACGACGATCGAGCGCGATCCGGACGACGGCACGTCGGCAAGCTTCGCCGAGCGCACGGGTTGGTCCGGCGATGGCTCGGACGACGGGACCTTGGCCAGCTTCGCCGATGGCGCGATCCGCCAGCACTTGACCAAGAGCCTCGCGCGCGGGCCGGGCGACTTCCGGCTCACCACGGCGCTCGAGCGCGAGCACCTGCTGAAGTATCAAAAGTCCGTCGGGCGCCTCAGCGAGCTGGATCTCACGACCGTGACCTTCAACGATCCGTTCGCCGATCCGGGCATCGACGTCTTCATGGATCCGCTGCGCGGTCGCTGCAACGAGTGTCATCGGAACGCTGGCGGCAAGTCCGCGAGCGGGAAGAACACGAACTTCGCCAACGGCATCGAGATCTTCTCCGACGACACCTTGAACCGCCCCACCTTCGCCGGTGTGCTCTTGCGTGACGGCGGCTTCGGCGGCCAAGGCCTCGCGACGCCGAACGTTGCGGTGCTGGATTCTGCGCCGGATGAGCTCAACGGCTTCGGCGACGAGTCCTTCAATACGCCTTCGTTGATCGAGGCCGCGGATACGGGGCCCTTTTTCCACCACAACAGCTCCGGCAATCAAGACAACCCGGCCGCCGGTCTGCCCGCCGCGATCGGGTTTTATACGGACGTGGCGTTCAGCAACTCCACGGCGGGCAAAGCGCTGCGCGACCAGTTTGGGACAGACATCTCGCTCGTCGGCCTGGACTTCGCGAACCTGCAGTCCTTTCTGCGCGCCATCAACGTGGCCTTCAACTTTGCGCTCGCGCAGCAGCGCATCGACGCGGCGCTGCTGCTCAACCAGCAGTACTGGACGCACCGTCAAGACATCCAACAGGGTCTGTTGAAGCTGGCGCGCGTGGAGCTGGAAGACGCGCTCGCGGTTTGCACCACGATCGATGGGCCGCCGCTGTTTCCACAGATCCTCACGGATCTCAACTCCTTGATCGCGCTCTTAGCCAGCGCTGAGCAAATGACCAATCCGAGCACGCGCATGACCGCGACCAGCACCGCAGCGGGCAACATCGACGCCCTTTACGCGGCGATTGGCAGCAATGTCGATTTCGTGATGGGTCCCGGCAACCTGATGTTCTGAGCGCAAGCAATCGCTCGGCGTCGCCCTCGAAGCGTTCCTCGCTTCCGCGGCGTCGAGCGACGCACCCTGCCTCGTTGCGTGACGGCGACAGACGTGAGAGCGTCTGCGTCAACGAGGAGGCGCGATGGGATCGAATGCAACGTCGGCGGCCGGGGGCCTCCCGGCTGAAGCTCAGCTCATGGGATTGCTCATGGGCAACTACACCCTGCAGATGCTCGCCACGGCCGTGCGGATGGGCATCTTCGACCAGTTGTCGGACGACCCGAGAACGGCCGAGAGCGTCGCCCGCTCCGCCGGCACGCTGCCGGACCCCACCTACCGCTTGATGCGCGCGCTCAGCGTGCTGGGCGCCGTCGTGGAGCTGCCGGAGCGGCGCTTCACGCTGGGGCCGCTCGGGCAGCTGCTACGCAAGGACGCGCCTTGCTCGTTCGCGCCCCTCACCTTGAACAACGCCGCGCCGTGGGGCGCCGAGGCAGCCTGGACGCTGCTGTACTCGATGCAGACCGGCCACAGCGGCTTCCGGCACCGCTACGGTAAGGGGCTCTTCGAATGGCTGCGCGAGCACCCTGAGGACGAGCGGCTTTTTTCGGAGGCCATGTCCACGTTCAGCGGCCTCGAGGTCGCGGGCATCCTGTCGAGCTACGACTTCTCCGCGCACACCAGTGTCGTGGACGTAGGCGGCGCCCACGGGGACTTGCTGGAGGCGCTGCTCCGCGCGCAGCCGCACCTGAACGGCACGCTCTTTGACGTTCCGAGCGTGATCGAGCGCGCCGGCAAGCTCCCGCGCTCGAAGGACGTGGCGAGTCGCTTGGAGCTGGTCGGCGGTGACTTCTTCGAGTCCGTGCCGCCGGGGAAGGACTTGTACGTGCTCAAGCACATCTTGCACGACTGGGACGACGAGCGCGCGCTCCGCATCCTGCGCACCGTGGAGGCGGCGATGCCGCGCGGCGCGCGCCTGCTCCTCGCCGAGCAAGGCATCGCGCCGCCTGGTGTGCCCAGCCCCGGCAAGCTGCTGGACGTCGTGATGCTGAGCTTGCTCGAAGAGGGGCGGGAGCGCTCTGCCGAGGACTTCGCTGCGCTGCTGTCAGCCGCCGGCTTGAAGCTCGAGGAGGTCACGCCCACCCCGGGCCCGATCACGCTGTTC
>JAEYOT010000680.1 GCA_023411445.1 Pseudomonadota bacterium | reverse complement strand
ATGTCCGACAGCACGGCCTCGAGCAGGCGCGCCGGGGCGCGACCGCTCGTGAGCAGCTCGCGAGGTGAGGCGCCGGCCAAGAGCTCACGCAGCAGGCCCTGCGCGGGCTCCGGCGTGCAGCTCAGGTACGCGCCCACGCGGCTCTCGTCGAAGGTCACGCGCGTGACGTTGGCCAGCGCGCCCGCCGACAGCGCCTTCTGCGCGGCGCGCGCGCGCGCCACCGGCGCCGCTAGCTGCTCGTGCAAGCTTCCGGTGAGCTCCGCTCGACAAGGCGACTCGTCCGGCTCGATCATGAAGCGACCGGCGCTCACGCCGAGCAGCATCGAAAGCACCCCCTCGCCGCGCTCGACAGAGCCGTCGCTCGCGCTGCGGATGGCAGTGCGGGGCGCGCCGCCGCGCACCTGAATCTCGTACAAATATGAAGAATCTCGGATGCTTACGCGCAAAGCGCGCCGCGCGCGGCTTGCCAGCTCCAAGATCAAACGCGGCGTGAGCCCGTCCAAGCGGCCGCGCACCTCGCCGCCGCTACCCACGCGCTGCTCCACGCGCGCGCGGGCCCTCAGCACCTCGCGCAGCCGCTCCACCACCGTGGAGGCCGCCGCTTCTTTGCGCAGGTAGCCGTCGGCGTCCCCGCCGAGCTCGCGCACGCGCTGCAGCAGATCTTCCTTCCACGATAGCAGGATCACCGGCACGTCGCGCACCGCGACGTCTCGCTTGATCTCGTGGCACAGCGAGAAGCCGTCCAGCTTGGGCATGAGCACGTCGCTCACGACCAGATCGGGCCACAGGGAGGCGGTGAGCTCGAACGCTCGCTCGCCGTCGTGCGCTTCGTACACCTCCGCGCCGACGGTCTTGAGGATGCCGCTCAGGAACCAAACCACGGCCGGGTCGTCGTCGGCCACCACCACGCGGCGGCCCTGCAGCGAGACACCCGCGCCTTCGCGCGTACCCCTACCGCCGCGCTCGCCCGCTCGGCGCGTGTCGCTCCACGGCGCGAACGGCACGGCGCCTTCCGGGCCCGTTTGCTCGAAGCGCACGTTGCCGTCGGATTTGAGCGTCACCAGCTCACGCAAGCGCGCCACCGTGCCCCACACGGCGCTCATCACGTCCGTGCCTTCACCGAAGGCGACCGCCGCGCTGCGCGACATCGGCTCCACGGCTTCCACCAAGCCGCGGCGGATCTCGAGCGCGATGCGATCCACCAGCTGGCTCACGTTGAGCTCACCCAGCGGCTCGCGCGTGAGCAAGCTGGGGCCGCCCTGCTCGCGCAGCTCGATCAAGGTGCGGCGCAGGACATCCGGACTGACCGGCTTGGGCACGACGCGCGACGCTCCCAAGCCGATGAAGGTCGTCGCCAGCTCCGGGCTGCTGAAGTCCCCCACCACCACGAGCGGGATCGGCTCCACCACCGGATCTTTGACGAACAGCTCGACCAGCTCGCGCGCCCCAGCACGATCCGCGTCGATCACCGCGACGTCCGGCCCAAACACGCGCGACAGCTCGCGGGCCTTGGCCGGATCTTCCGTGCGCTCGCACTCCACGCGCAGGTCACCCTGCTCGGCCAGCACGTCGGCCAACGGCTGCGGGCCGAACACCAGCACGCTGAGCGGGAAGTCGCGCGCGGCGGGCAACGCCGGCTCCTGAGCCGCGACAGGCCGGAGCGAAACCCGCGCGCCGAGCACGAGCGAGGGCAGCAGATCGAGCGCGCGAGCCACGTCGGCCAAATCGCTGGCGGCAGGCCCCGTTCGCGCCACGCGCCGGAGCGTCTTCTCGGCCTCGCCCAGGGCCTCGGCCACGCTAGCGAAGCCGAGCACGCGCGCGGCGGAGCCGAGGGCGTGTAGCCGGCGCAGCAGGCCGTTGATGCGGCCGCTGTCGCGCGGCTGCTCCTCGACGGCCCGCAGCGCTCCGCGCAGCACCTCCAGGCGGCGTGGCAGACTGGCCACGAAGTCGCCGCGGGCGCCTGAAAGCCGGGCTTGCTCGTCGGTCGGGGCCCCGATCATGCCTCGGCCGTACCACACGCCGCACGGTCCAGCCGAATTTTCGGCCTGGCCGCTAGCAGTGCCGCAAAAGCTCGATGAAGGCGCGGCCCGCGGCGGCGGTCCCCAAGCTGCCGCCTACGTCCCGCGTGCAGCGCCCCTCTGCGATCGACGCCGCGGCGGCGCGCTCGATGCGCTGCCGCTCGGCCGCGTAGCCCAGGTGCTCCAGCAGCATGCCGAGCGAGCGGATGGCTCCGAGCGGGTTGGCCACGTCGCGCCCCGCGATGTCCGGCGCGGAGCCGTGCACCGGCTCGAACAGGCCGATGTGTCCCGGCCTGGCCGGGTGCACGTTCGCGCTCGGTGCTAGGCCCAGCCCGCCGCTGAGCGCGGCGCACAGATCCGCCAAAATGTCGCCGAACAAGTTATTGGCCGCGATCACGCCGTGTCGCTCCGGCGCCTGCACCAAGCGCGCGGCCAGCGCGTCCACGTACAGCGCCTCCACCGGCACGGCCGGATACTCGGCGCGGAGCTCCTGAAGCACGCGCCGCCAGATCCCCTGCGCCGGGATGGCGTTGCTCTTGTCGGTCATGACCAGCGGCTTGCCGCTCTGCTCGGCTTGCTCGAAGGCGGCGCGCAGCAAGCGCTCGACGC
>JAEYOT010000511.1 GCA_023411445.1 Pseudomonadota bacterium | reverse complement strand
CGCTAGCGAGGCGGGAAGCGGTGGCAGCGCGGTTACGGCCGGCAAGCCGTCCGCGGCCGGGGCCGGCGCTCAGGGCGGAACCGATTCACTCGGCGGCGACGGCGACAGCGGCTGCGGTTGTCGGGTCGGGCGAAGCGCCGGCGAGCACGCTTGGCTCTCGCTCTTGTTGCTGGGCGGCTTGCTCTGGCGTCGGCGGCGTCACCACACGCGTGCCCAGTAGCCAGTCCAGCCACGGGTAGGTGACGCACCAGTTGGCGTCCTGGTTCGGGCCCATGTGGTGGTCCCAATGGTGGGGCATGTGCTTCTTCCCCCACTCCACGTCCACGTGCGCCTTGCGGTGGCGGTACAGGTAGTTACCGCTGGAGAACAACACGGCTGCCGTGAAGTACGGCGCGACCTTCAACAGCGGCAGGTGCAGCGCCGCGAGGCCCAGGATGCCGGCGATCTCCTTGCCGCGCGAACTCCAACGCCAGAACGGCTCTTTGTAGCTCTGGTCGTACATCCCGTTCTTGCGCGCGATGCGGTGGTGCTGAGCCCAATGAAAGCGCCACATGCTGCCCTTCTTTCGGCCCAAGCCGTGGAGGACATACTTGTGCGTGAGCCATTCGACGGCGTTGGCGTGCAGCAGACCCAGCGCGATACCTAGCACCATGACCGGACCTCGACGCCCGAGGGCAATCGACTCTTCGGGCGCTTATCAAGGAGTGTGACGCATATGCTGCGTCTCGCAACCTTTTGCGACCGAATAGTCGCGCGTCGCGGTCCGGATCTCTCACTCGCGCTTCGCTAGCCGCGCTTGGCGTCCAGCTTGAGCCTGATCAAGACCTCGTCCTTGATCAGGTCGTTTGCCATGCCCGGGTAGACGATGTTGAAATCCTTGCGGTTGATGCCGAACTCGGCTTCCACCTGCACGCTCCCTTCGCTGTGCTTGATGCGCGCAGGGAACGAAATCTGCTTGGTGGTGCCGCGCAGCGTCAGGTTGCCGCTCACGGTGTGAGAGGCTCCCCCCTCACCGCCCGCCTTGATGCTGGTCGATTCGAACTTGGCCTTGGGGTGATTCGGGACGTCGAAGAAATCAGCCGAGAGCAGGTGCTTGGTCAATTTCTCATCGTCCGTCTCGATCGAGGCCAGATCCAGCTCTGCTTGCACGGAGCTCTTGGTCGGGTCGTTGTCGACCAGCTTGATGGTGCCGTTGAAGGTCTTCACCTTGCCGTCGTGCTTACGGGTGACCTTGGCGCCGACGAACTCCACCTTGGAGCCGTCTTGGCTGAACGGGTAGGTGGTGCTGTTCGTGGTGGCGGCGGGTGCGGCTTGAGGTGCTGCGGCCGGCTCGCTCACGGTGGCTTGAGCCTTGCCCTTGGTGGGGTCGTTGTCGCAGGCGGCGGCGAGCGCCAGGAGAGAGCACAATGTGACAATTCTTGCGTTCATGCCGGAGACCATAGTCCGCACGGCTCACACCGCAATTGCTTCCCTCGCTGAACGTTCGAGGAACCACTGCTGAATGCCAGTCATCTCCGGCTCGAACGCACCGTTGGTGAAGTTGAGCATGCCGGCGCGCTGAGCGCTGCGATTCTGGAAGTCGTGCGTCACTCCGCCCGGCACGAGCACGAACGTACCCTGTGGCGCTTCGACCCAGTCTTGGTCAATCAGGATGCTCATCGTGCCTTCGAGCACGAAAAAGACGTCGTCTTCCGCGTGCGAGTGGGCTCCCGGTCCGGCCGTGTTGGGCTCGAGCCACCACTCGGAGATGGAGTAAGCGTGCTGCGTCTCTTCCGCGTCCGCTTTGAACACGGCGTTGAGCCGTCCCATCGGGTAGTCGCGCCCCCCACGTGGCTCCAGCACGATAGGTCTACGCGATGGCCCGCTGCCGGTTTTTCCTACGTCTGTCATGGCGCAGATAGTTAACCAAAATTGCAACTACCTGCAAGGCGCCAAACGTCGGGCCCCCTTGCCGACCCTGAAACGTAGCCACAGAAAAATTCGATGCCGCATTTCTTAACGAGGAAACGCCGTCAGATCGCGCTAAGCACCGCGCATGACCGAGCTGAAGCAGTTGCGCTGGGTGGCGCTCTTGGAAGGGACGTCGTTCGTGCTCCTGCTGCTCGTGGCGATGCCGCTCAAGTACTGGGCCGGCATGCCACTCGCGGTGCGGATCGTGGGCATGGTGCACGGCCTTCTTTTCGTGCTGTTCCTGGGAGTGCTGTTCCGAGCGGCGCTGGAGCGGGACTGGCCGGTGCGGCGCTGGGTCCTGGCCCTGCTGAGCTCGATCTTGCCGTTCGGCACCTTCGTGTTCGACCGCTCGCTCAAGCGCGAGATCGAAGCGGGTTGAGGCGGGCTTGCCAGCCGGCGCGGCGGCGGGCATCGTGCTGACCCCCTAACGAGGAGGATTCACGATGAAGTCCCGCGCTGCCGTCGCGTTCGCTGCTGGTGCTCCGCTTCAGATCGTCGAGCTCGACGTCGCCCCACCCCAAGCCGGCGAGGTGCTGGTCAAGATCACCCACACCGGCGTCTGCCACACGGACGCGTTCACGCTGAGCGGGGAGGATCCGGAGGGGCTGTTCCCGGCCGTGCTGGGCCACGAGGGCGGCGGCGTGGTCGTGGAGGTCGGCCCCGGGGTTACCTCCGTTAAGCCGGGGGACCACGTCATCCCGCTGTACACGGCGGAGTGCCGGCGCTGCAAATTCTGCCTCTCCGGCAAGACGAACCTGTGCCAGGCGGTGCGGGAGACCCAGGGTAAGGGCCTGATGCCGGACGGAACGTCCCGCTTCTCCTACCAGGGCAAGCCCGTGTTCCACTACATGGGCTGCAGCACCTTCAGCGAGTACACGGTGGTGGCTGAAGTTTCGCTCGCCGTGGTCAGCCCTGCGGCGCCCTTGTCCAAGGTGTGCCTGCTCGGCTGTGGCGTGACGACTGGCATCGGCGCCGTGCACAACACGGCCAAGGTGAAGCCCGGTGACAGCGTCGCCGTGTTCGGGCTGGGCGGCATCGGGCTGTCGGTGATCCAGGGCGCGGTGCAGGCGCGCGCGGGGCGCATCATCGGCGTGGACACCAACCCGCGCAAGTTCGAGCTGGCCAAGCAGCTCGGCGCGACGGATCTCGTCAACCCCAAGGATCACGACAAGCCGATCCAGGACGTGATCGTGAGCATGACGGACGGCGGGGTGGACTTCAGCTTCGAGTGCATCGGCAACGTGGACGTGATGCGGGCCGCGCTCGAGTGCTGTCACAAGGGCTGGGGCGAGAGCGTGATCATCGGCGTCGCCGGCGCCGGGCAGGAGATCCGCACGCGCCCGTTCCAGCTGGTCACGGGGCGCGTCTGGCGCGGCAGCGCCTTCGGCGGCGTGAAGGGGCGTAGCCAGCTGCCGGGTATGGTGGAGCAAGCCATGCGCGGCGAGATCCAGCTCGATCCGCTGATCACCCACCGCTTACCGCTGGAGCGCATCAACGAAGCCTTCGATTTGATGCACGCAGGCGAGTCGATCCGCACCGTGATCGCTTTCGGGAACTGAGCATGACGACGCCACAAGACCGGCCCGCTGATGCCTCGGAGCTCATCGCGTTCTGGAAAGCCGCGGGCCCCGCGCGCTGGTTCGCGAAGGACGCGGAATTCGATCGCGAGCTGCGCGAGCGCTTCCTGCCCAGCCACGAGCGCGCTGCGCGGGGCGAGCTCGAAGCGTGGCTCGAGCAGCCGCACGCGGCCTTGGCGATCGTCTTGCTGCTCGATCAGTTTCCGCGCAACTCGTTCCGCGACTCACCGCGCATGTACGCGACGGACGAGCTGGCGCGCCACGCTGCGCGGCGCGCCATCCAGCGGGGTCACGATCGGGCCGTCGAGCCCGAGCTACGCTTGTTCTTCTACCTGCCGTACCAGCACTCCGAGAGCCTGCTGGATCAAATGCGCGGCGTGGAGCTGTTCGGCGACCTGGCGCCCGAGCTCATGGTGCACGCGGTCACCCACCGTGACGTCGTGGAGCGCTTCGGTCGCTTCCCACACCGGAACGCGATCTTGGGCCGGCCCAGCAGCGAAGCGGAGCTGGCCTTCCTCGCTGCCGGTGGCTTCGGCGGCTGAGGGC
>JAEYOT010000485.1 GCA_023411445.1 Pseudomonadota bacterium | reverse complement strand
AGCTTGCGCCGGGCGGGCGCGCGGCCTTGCCCTCGGACGCGCCCACCGGACGCGAAGACTGGGTTCAGGTGGTGAGCCAGAACCAGCAGCTGGCGGTGGCGCCACATAAGCCGCTGATCGCGGTCGGCGGTCCGAAGCGCCTGTTGCTCTTCGACGAGCGCGCCCAGCAGATTTTGTCCATTCCTTCTCGGTAGTTGGCCGCCTGGTGCCGGGTCGCCACAAACTTGGCCGTCGCGCCCCTTCCAGGCAGAAGGGAGGCTGAATGTCTGCCCTAGCAAGCGAGCCGGAGCTGCGCGAGCTGCGCAGGCTGGCCGAAGAGCTGGCCCGTCGCCTCGGAGAGCGGATCACGACCGCTCACTTGCTGGCAGCCCTGTTGGCTAAGCCCAGCACGACCTCGGAGCTACTACGCGAGCGACGCCTGGTGGCGGAGGACGTGCTGCGGACCGCGCGTGGCCTAGCCGGTGACGAGCTGGCCGAGCCGATCGCCTCGGCCCTGACGCGCGCCAGGGAGATCGGCGTGCGCATGGGGACGAACGCGGCCTCGGCGCCCCACCTGCTGCTCGCGCTCTTGGGCGAGCCGCGGGCCGTCGCCCGGCGTTGCCTCGAGGCGCACGGAGTCGACGTGAGCCGGCTGCGCGCTCAAGCGATGCAGGTCGGCCTTGGTCTGGTTGGTCGGCGTCGGACCTCGCCGCAGCAGCTCGGCGTCGTGCCCTCACTGCTGGCCAGCGCGCCCGAGCCGGAGCCGGCCGCGCCACCCCGCAAGGTCACCGCCGTCAAGGTTCCGCTGTTCCCCCCACCCAAGCGGCCACCGGCGGCGGCCGAAGCCGTACCGGTGATGCAGGCGCCGGAGCCCAAGCCGCCAGAGCCCAAGCTGGGCCTCACGATCACGCGCGTGTCGCCGCCGGCGCCCCCTGCGCAGCCGCCAGCGGCGAGCTCCGCCGAGCAGCGCTTTCAGCTCGATCCGCAGCGATTTCCGCTGCTGTGCGAGCTCGGCAAGAACCTGACTTTGGCGGCGCTGCGCGGCGAGCTCGATCCGGTCGTCGGTCGCGACGACGTGATCGAGCAAACCCTGGACGTGCTGGCCAAGCGTGAGGGCAACAACCCGTGCCTGGTCGGCGTCGCAGGCGTCGGCAAGACCAGCGTCGTGCGCGGCTTGGCTCAGCGCATCGCCGAGGGCCGCGACGTGCAGGCGCTGGACGACCGCGTCGTGATCCAAATCCCGATCGGCGAGCTGACCGCCGGCACGGCGGTGCGCGGGGCCTTGGCCGGACGCATCGCGCAGATCCGCAAGGAAGTGCTGGCGGCGCGCGGCCGCGTGGTGCTGTTCTTCGACGAGATCCACCAGCTGTTCGTCGGGGAGGCGGCCGATGAGATCGCCTCCGAGCTGAAGCTGTCGCTGGCGCGTGGCGAGCTGCCCTGCATCGGCGCCACCACCTTCGAGGAGTACCAGAAGGCGATCGGGCACGACGCAGCGCTCGCGCGTCGCTTCGGTTTGGTCGAGGTGGAAGAGCCCAACCGTGACGACGCCTTCTTGATCCTGGACGCCCTGCGCCCGCGGCTCGAACAGCACCACCGCGTCAGCTACGAGCGCGAGGCGCTGGCGCTCGGTGTGGCCTGGTCCGTGCGCTACCTGCCAGGCCGCGCGCTGCCGGACAAGGCCGTGTCGATCCTGGATCTGGCTGGCGCTCGCACGCGACGTCGCGGCAAGGCGGTGGTCAGCTCGCAAGCCGTCGCGGAGGTAGTGGCCGAGCTCTCCGACATGCCGGTCGAGCGTCTGCTGGAGTCCGACGGTGAACGCATGCTCATGCTGGAGGAGATCCTCGCGGATCGCGTGGTCGGACACGGCTCGCAGATCGCCCGCATCGCGCGCATCCTGCGGCGCAACGCGGCAGGCTTGGGCTCGCGCCGTCCGATCGGTAGCTTCCTCTTGCTGGGCCCCACGGGCGTGGGCAAGACCGAGACCGCCAAGGCGATCGCCGAGGTGCTGTTCCACTGCGAGAGCGCGATGACGCGCCTCGACTTGTCGGAGTTTAGCGAGCCTCACGCGGTGGCGCGCTTGATCGGCGCCCCGCCCGGCTACGTGGGGCACGAGGCTGGCGGGCAGCTCACGGAGGCGGTGCGCCGCCGGCCGTATCAGGTCATCCTGCTGGACGAGCTGGAAAAGGCTCACCCGGACGTGCTCACCACGTTCCTCGGCGTCTTCGACGAGGGGCGCCTGACCGACGGGCGCGGCAGGCTCGTCGACTTCACCAACACGGTGATCTTGATGACCTCCAACCTGGGCGCCGACGTGCTGAGCCAGGCCGCGAGGCGTCGCGTCGGCTTCGGCAACACGGACCAGGCAGCCGCCGACGACGTCTCCGACAAGATCGTGGCCGCCGCGCGCGCCGCGTTGGCGCCGGAGCTCTACAACCGCATCGACGAGGTGCTGGTGTTCGCTCCGCTCGGGCGCGACGACGTGCGCGAGATCGCTCGCCGCCTCCTGGAGGGCGTCAAGATCGCGCTGCTCGCACAGCGTGGCTTGGAGCTGGAGTACGGCCCGGAGCTGATCGAGTTCCTGATGGACGCGGGCGGCTTCGAGCCGACGCTGGGGGCACGGCCGATGAAGCGCACGATCGCGAGGCTGCTCGAGGCGCCGCTGGCGGAGCGGCTCTTGCGCGGTGAGCTGCCGCGCGGCTCGGTCTTGCTCGCTAGCGTGGAGCATGGGGAGCTCGAGATCGACGTGCTGGACGCCCGCGCGCCCGCGGCCGAGTGAGCTACAGACACAGCCCGAGCAGGCACGACTTCTTGCCCGCGCATTTCTTGCCGCACTTGCCGCAGTTCTGTGGATCCGTGCGCGTATTGACGCACGCGCCTCCGCACTGCGAGAGCCCAGCGCTGCAGCTCACGCCGCACTTGCCGTCGTCGCAGGTAGCGGTGGCGCCCGGGCCGGCGGTGCAGGGCTTGTCGCAACCACCGCAATGCGCCACGTTGCTCGCTGGATCGACGCAGCTGTCGCCGCACGCGACCTTTCCGGACTCGCACTGGAAGCTGCACTGGCCGCCGTTACAGCGCGGGGACGCGCCGGGTGGCGCCATGCACTTCTCGCCGCACGCGCCGCAGTGGTTCACGTCCTTGCTGACGTCGACGCACGCGCCGTCACACGAGGTCTTGTTGCCGCACTCGCTCCCGCACTTGCCGTCTCGGCAAACCTCGCCGTCGCCACAAGCCTTACCGCACCCGCCGCAGTGTTGCCCGCTCGAGCGCGTGTCGACGCAAGCGCTGCCGCATTGAGTCAGGCCAGTGTTGCACGCCAGGCGGCACTCGCTGGCTACGCACACGGCGGCGCCGCCAGCTGCGGCGGGACAGACTTTGCCGCACGCGCCGCAGTTCTGGGCGTCGCTGCTCAGGGCTAGACAAACGTTGCCGCAGCGCTCGTAGCCGGCGTCGCATTGAACGGTGCAGGCGCCGCCGGCGCACGCAGGCCGGCCATGGGCAGTGCCGGGGCACATGTTGGCGCACGAGCCGCAGTTCTGCGCATCGCTCGCTAGCTCGACGCACGCGCCGCCGCAGCTCTTCTTGCCTGAGCTGCAGGTGGATTGACAGCGGCCGTCGCTGCACACCGCGTTGCCGCCGCACGCCTTGCCGCAGCCGCCGCAGTTCTGCGGATCGCTGCTGGTCTCGACGCAGACGCCGTCGCACTCGGCGAAGCCAGCGTCGCACAACGAGGCGCAGCTGCCGCTGGCGCAGATCGGCCGCGCGTTGGCCTCCGCGTCGCACACCTTGCCGCAGCCTCCGCAGTTGCGCGGATCGCTGCTCGGATCTATGCACGCGCCGCCGCAGTCACGCCGTGGCGCGTCGCAGCTCACGCCGCAAACGCCTTGCTGGCAAAGCGCGTCGCCGAGCGTGTGGCTCGGACAGCGCAGCCCGCAGGCGCCGCAGTGCTCGACCGAGGCGTCCAGATCCACGCAGGCGCCGTCGCAGTCCGTGGTGCCGGGCGGGCACGCGTCGACGCAACGGCCGCTCGCGCACACCTCACCCGGGCTACAGGCTGACTCGCACTCGCCGCAGTTGCGCGGGTCGCTAGTGAGGTCCACACAAGACGCCCCGCAGGCGCTGAGCGGCGGACGGCAGCTGCTCTGGCACTCACCGCTGACGCACGTCGCCGCCATGCCGGGCGAGGCCGGGCACACGTTACCGCAAGCGCCGCAGTTGCGCGCGTCCGAGCCGAGATCGAGGCAGGCGCTGCCGCAAGCTGAGTACGGCTTGTCGCAGACGAAGTTGCACTCTCCGTCCAGACAGATGCCGACGCCGTGCTCGGGCGCGCCGCATTTCGCGCCGCAACCGCCGCAGTTGTTCGGATCGCGATCCAGGCATGCACCGCAAGCCGGGTCGGCGTCTTCGCAATCCGCGCTCGGCTGCGGCGACGCCTCGGAAACCTTGATGCACACGTTGCTGGCAGGGTCACAGCGATAGCCAGCGAGGCAAGCCCCGTTGGCATCGCAGGCGCGCTGGCTCAGGTCACTGGACAGGTCCGAGTTGCAGCTCGGCAGGAGCGCGAGGAAGCCGGCGAGCAGCGCGGAGCAGAACAGACGCAGCATGTCAGTACGGGTTGATGAGATCGGGCGAGCGTTGCCGCCGGTTGCTCGCCGGGAGCGCCCCTGGCAGGGAGCCCGCGCGGATGCGTGAGGTGGCGGCGCTGGCGCTCGGCCGCGCCGCCGGGTGCCGCTGCACGGACCGGGCTTGGGACGCTGCTTGGGGCCGCGGCTGAGACGCTGCATGCTGCGG
>JAEYOT010000432.1 GCA_023411445.1 Pseudomonadota bacterium | reverse complement strand
CGCTAGGACCGATCGCAGCGTGGCGATGAGCGCTGCGATCACCTGACGCTTCGGCTGCCGGCCGCGGCTGCAATCCTTCCATTTTTCGACGCCCAGCCTCAGATCGTGGATTCGACGGCACGAGTCGTCACTTCACGGTTGCGAAATGCTCGGGTTCGGACGACTTTCCGTCGCCATGCGGACAGTGAGGACGCTCTCGCACACCGAGGCGATGGACATGGTTTGCGCCGTTCAGAAGGCGCTCGACGAGAAGCGGCTCGGCGCCGCCGTTGCGGTGGTCGACGCGCACGGCGAGCTGCTCGCGATGCTGCGCACGGATGGTTGTCGTCTGTCCTGCATCAACGTGGCGATCAACAAGGCGTACACCGCTGCTCGCGAGCAGGGCACGTCGAAGGGACTCGGCGAAGCGGCCCAGCGCGAGGGCTTTCCGACGACGAACTTCGGCGAGCTCCGCTACGTGACTTGGGGCGGGGGTGTCCCCATCATCGCCAGCGGCGGAGAGGTAGTCGGCGCCGTCGGCGTCAGTGGCCTCACGGAGGCAGAAGACACGGCGCTGGCCGAGATGGCAGCTCGGATGATCCCAAGTGGGTGAGCGCGCTGCGCCGTCGCTCGCCGTTCTGACGCAACAGGCGCCGTGGCAGCCCCGGCGACCGCGGAAGCATTCAACAACAACCCATGGAACGAAACTGGACGGAGTCGCAATCATGAAACGAATCGGAGTCTTGAACATCCTGGCAGGGTCGATGCTCTCTTTTGCGCTCGCTTGCGGTGGGTCGCAGCCCGCGCCCGCTGCGGCCGATGCACCTCCGGCTGAGCCTGCGGTGGCGGATCCCGTTGCGGAAGCTCCGGCGCCGGAAGCCGCGAAGAAGGTCCAAGCGATCACGCAGGCGCCGTTCGGCAAGGTCGACGGTCAGGACGTCCACCTGTACACGCTCACCAACAAGAACGGCTACAAGATGAAGGTCACGAACTACGGCGTGATCATCACCGAGCTGTGGGCCCCGGATCGCAACGGCAAGATGGAGGACATCGTCGGTGGCTACGACAACGTCGACGGTTACCTGAAGGCGACGCCGTACTTCGGCACCACGGTGGGGCGCGTCGCCAATCGCATCAAGAACGCGGAGTTCAAGCTCGAGGGCAAGGCTTACAAGCTGGCGGCCAACAACGGCCCCCACAACCTGCACGGCGGCAACAAGGGCTGGGATAAAGTGGTGTGGACTGGCGCGCCCGGCACCAGCGCAGAAGACCCTTCGGTGACCTTCACGTATCTCTCCAAGGACGGTGAAGAGGGCTTCCCCGGCAACGTGAGCGCCAAGGTCACCTACACGCTGACGAGCAACAACGAGCTCAAGGTGGACATCGAGGCAACGACGGACAAGACCACGATCGTCAACCCCGCTCACCACACGTACTGGATGCTCCAGGGCATCGGCAACGGCGGCATCAAGGACCAAGTCCTGACCATCCACGCCGAGAAGTACACGCCGAGCCCGAAGCCGCCCAAGCCCGACGTGGCTCCCGTGCCGGACGGCACCGTGAAGGCCGTCGAGGGCACGCCCTTCGATTTCCGTAAGCCCAAGCCGATCGGCAAGGATCTGGCGGCCGTCGGCGGCACACCGGTCGGCTACGACCACTTTTGGGTCGTCGACGGCGATCCGCGCGCCATGCGACCGGTAGCGACCGTGGAGGATCCGAAGTCCGGCCGTGTGATGACGATCGAAGCCGACCAGATCGGCGTCCAGTTCTACGCCGGCATTTTCCTCGACGGCACGATCACGGGCAAGAACGTGAAGTACAACCAGTACGACGCGCTCTGCTTGGAGACGCACGCTTGGGTCAACGCCATCAACGTGCCTCAGTGGAAGGACGCCGTCATCCTGAAGCCGGGGCAGACGTACCAGCAGCACATGGTGCACCGCTTCTCGACCAAGTGAGTCGAGCGTGCGCGGCGGCGCCGGAAGCCCCAGCGCCGCCAGCGTTCGTGCACCGCACGCCTAGCCCTGGGGCTCAGCTGGCTGAGTCCGGGAGCGTGGGCACGTGCTCGGCCAGACGGTCTCGCGAGCGATGGTCGCGCTGCAAGGACCTGGCGACGGCGCGCTCGCCGCGTGCCAGCGCCAAATCCGCGACGGCATAGTAGTCGCTACCCTGAGCCTCGGCGACCAGGATACCGAACGCGCCCGTCAGCTCGACGCTGCAGCGCTTGTCGACGCCGCCACGAGGGCCGTTCGTATCCTCGAAACGAACGGTGACGGTGTGCACCTTGCCCTGGAAGCGCTGGAGCCCAGCGTGGGCTCGCTTCTGCACGTGCTCACTGAGGAACGAGGACTTCGGCAGGCCTTTCCAACGAATATCGACGCGCATACTAGTCAGACGCCCGACGCGCGCCTTTGATTCCCGTGCTGGGAAGTATCCCAAGCGCAGCAAGCCCGGCCCGAAAGCGGGTAGCGCGGCTGCTCGACCGGCCGGAGTGGGACCTTCACCTAGGTCAGCCCAGGTAGGGCGCCGCTCGTGAAGGCGCTGTCGGCGGCTGTGCCGAACGTGTCCGTCTCCACACCGAAGGCTTGGGCGATAGACACGAGCAAGTGATTGTTGGCGCCGGCTGCGTACTTCGCGTCACGAGGCTTGCAGGAGTCGTTGGGGGGCGCGCAATCCGGCGTCAGCTTCAGCCGCCGCCCGAAGCGGAACGGCACGTTCTTGCCGCCAGCGAGCAGTGTCGGCACCGAGGCGGACGAGTGCAGGTTGGGGTTGCCCATCTCGCTCGTCACGTAGACCAAGGTGCTGTCGAACGCGCCGGCTTCATCCAGCTTCTGCAGCAGGCGCGCGACCTTGCTGTAGACGTACTTGTTGTACTTGGCGAGCGGCAGCCACGTCGTCGCGTCGCCCTGGGACGCCAGCTTCCCCTCCCAATCGAAGCCGTACGATAGGTAGCGGTGCGCGACCTCGTTGTGCAGATCTGCCGGCAGCCCGTAGTCTAGCGAGTCCGTCTGTGCGTTGGCGGCGCTGTCCCACGGCAAGTCGTTGAGCACCAGCGTGCCGAAGCGCGTGACGTCGCACGCGAACGCTTGCGCCAGGAGATCCACGAAGAACGTGGTCACGACGTCGAACGTCGGCTCGCCGCCGTTGAACCGCTGCAGCTTGCTGAGATCGATCGGGAAATCCGCCGCGGTCGGGCGCTTGGGCGCCATGGCGCAGCTGGCGCCGGACAGGCCGCTGAACGTCTTCTCCAGATCGCGAATGGACGCCAGGTGTTGGTCCATCTTCTGCTGCTCGGCCGGAGCGAGCCGCGCGCGCAACCGATTGCAGTCCTCTCGCACGAAGTCCACGACGCTTTGCCCCAGCGCGTTGCGGCGTTTCAGCGCCTCCTGACCGTCCACGTCCGTAGCTGGGATGAAGCCGCCAAAGAGGTAGTCGAAGGCCTCGAACGGAGAGATGATCTTACCGATGCCCACGCCGCCAGCGCTGTAAGAGAGGGTGTTGCCCGGGTGCGTGTTCGGGTCGCCCACGCAGAGCACGATGTTGCTCTTGCGCGTCTCGGCGCCCAAGCCCTTCTCGACCGAAAGGAATTGGTCGAGGGAGGAGCTCCCGGGCGAGCTGGCGGTGAGCGGGCTACCGGTCAAGATGCTCGCGACGGCGTCGTGGCCGTCTGTGGCCAGGTCCCGCCCC
>JAEYOT010000655.1 GCA_023411445.1 Pseudomonadota bacterium | reverse complement strand
GCCGGTGAGGAACAGCACGTCGGCGAACGCGCCTTCCATGAGCTCGGAGATCCACGACTCGAGCGAGCGTGTGGAGCCGGAGGCGGCCAGCTCGAAGCGCTGCACCTCCGCGCCCAGGTCGCGCAAGTGTCGCGCTACGCTGTCAAGATCCGAAGGACCAAAAAGTAGAATGCGCCGTTCGGCGAGCAGTCGATCACCACTCATCGCTAGCCTGCTAGCGAGTCGCTCAAGGACTCGGGTTAAGTCACCTGCGCTTGGCCATGTGACCCACAGCGAAAGTGACAATCCAGTAATGAACTCCAGCCACTTTTGGGTCAACGCACTTTCACCCTCGAGCGTGGTGAAAATTGCGCCAAGATCGCGCAGAGATCGCGACGGGAAACGGCTCTGAAAAGTCGTGAAACGAACGGGAAACGTTGCGCAGATTGGGAATGACCCGGAAACGATCCGGACTTCGAGCGAAGTCAGCCCTCGTTCACGCCTCCGCGGCGGCGCCTGACTTGCGCTCCGCTCCGCGACGGCTCACCCTCGCCCTACGGTGACTTTCGTGGATCAGCTTGGCCGGCCGCTCGGTGACCTTCGGGTCAGCGTGACGGATCGGTGCAACTTTCGCTGCCGCTATTGCATGCCGCGCGAGCGATTCTCGAGTGATCACGCCTTCTTGGCCCGCCAGGAGCTGCTCACGTTCGAGGAGATTGCTCACGTGGTGCGGCTCCTCTCCGGGCGGCTGCGCAAGGTGAGACTGACCGGAGGCGAGCCGCTCTTGCGCAAGGATTTGCCGACGCTGGTGCGGCTGCTGCGCGAAGCCGGCGCTCGCGAGCTCGCCCTCACGACCAACGGCGTGCTGCTACCGCAGCTGGCAGCGCCGCTCGCCGCCGCCGGGCTCGACCGCGTCACGGTCAGCTTGGACGCGCTGGACGACGCTGTGTTTCGGCGTGTAACGGACGCCGACTACGACGTAGCGGACGTGCTGCGCGGCATCGACAGCGCCGCGGCGGCGGGCCTGAAGCTGAAGCTCAACAGCGTGATTCGGCGCGGCTTGAACGAAGCAGAGCTATTGCCGCTAGCGCGGCATTTCCACGGCACCGGCCACGAGCTGCGCTTCATCGAGTACATGGACGTCGGCTCCACCAACGGCTGGTCCGAGCGGGACGTCGTCACGGCGGAGCAGATGGTACAGCTCATCGATCGCGAGCTGCCGCTCGAGCCGTTCCCGCGCGAGCACGGCAGCGACGTGGCGCTCCGCTACCGCTACCGCGACGGAGGCGGCACCATCGGCGTGATCGCGAGCGTGACTCGCCCTTTCTGCGGGGACTGCTCACGGCTGCGGCTCTCCGCCGCCGGCCAGCTCTACACCTGCCTGTTCGCGACCCGCGGGACGGAGCTACGCGCGCCACTCCGCGCCGGGGCGAGCGACGCAGAGCTCGTCCAGCTGGTGGAGCGCGTCTGGAGCGCGCGCAGCGATCGCTACTCGGAGCAGCGCGCGCAGCTGATCGAGCGCCCGCGCCGCAAGCTCGAGATGTCGTACCTGGGCGGCTAGCCAGCGACGGCGCGGGCTCATGGCTCGCGCGCCTGGCGTAGGTAAGCCCAAGCGATGGGCACGCCGTCGTAGGCGACGACTGCCTCAGGCGAAACGGTGCCGTAAGCAGTCCAAATTTGGTGCTCCACGCGGCTCATGTGCGGCTCGTGGTGGTAGAGCGCGACGTCCGAGGAGGCGATGTTCAGGGTGCCACGCAGATCCGTGCGCAGACGTCCGTCTTGCTGGAACATGGCGAAGCTCTGCAGGGCAGTGTCGTGCACGTAGACGCTGCCGCGGCGCGGCGCTTGCTGGTTCAGGAAGGGCAGCAGGCTCTGTGTCGTGTAGCCCCAGAAGGTACGGTTGAGGCCCAAGTCCGCGGCGCCGGAAGCGCCGCCCACCAGCGGTGTGTAGGCGCTGAGACCGCATGGGTGCGAGTGCGTCGTCATCACCAGCGGCCCGAGCAGCACGCAAGCTCCCGCCAGCGCCGGGTGCGCCAGCCGTGGAGCCAGCTCCGCCAGCGCACGGCAAACCCTCACGAAGCCCGCGCCCGCGAACAAGCACAACAGCGGGTACGCCGTCATCCAGTGCTTGGTGCCCCCGAAGATGGGCGTGGAGGTGGAGAGCCACGGCGCGTAGCTCATGAGGAGCAGCACGCCCCAGAGCACCGCGTCGTCGCGCCGCGGCGCGCGGAGCGCGTTGACAGCGCCGATCAAAGCCAAGAGCAGCGTGACCGCCGGCACGGTGGCGGCCGTCATCAACCAGGCGTACCCGCGCGGCATGGGCGGCTTCCAGTACGTGCGCCCTAGAAACTCCATGTTGTAAAATTCGTGCCCCGTGTGGAAGGCCACGTACTCGCGCAAGCGAGGCAACGTGTCGTGCCAGATCCACGGCCACAGCGCGTAAAACACGAGTGGCCCCAGCACCAGCATGCCCGCCCAGGCCAGCGGCAGGTGGCGCAGCGGCGAGCGACGCGCGCGCACGTCCGCGAGCACGGCGCCGCCGCGCGTGAGCAAGAAATGAGCGACGAGCGCGAACGGGAAGATCCAGGAGTTGTGCTTGGTGTCGAGCAGCAAGCCGTAGGCCACGCCGGCCAGCGCGGCGAGGCTCCAGCGCGGCGAGGCGAGCGAGCGACTGTACACGTAGGCCGTGATCAGCCACACCGCGGTCACCGGCAGATCGAAGCAGGCGAGGTGCGCGTGAAAGAACACGCGCGGCATGAGCGCAAACGACAGCGCGGCCACCAACGCCCCGGCGCGCCCCAAGCTCGGCCTGCCCCACCAGTATATCACCGCCACGGCCGCGCTCGACAGCACCATGGCTGGGAAGCGAAAACCCGTGCTCGTTTCAGTAAAGAGGCCAGCGAGCAGCCGATGCGACAGGGCAAACAGCGCTTTGATCAGTGACGGGTGCTCGTGGTTCACCGCCCAGTAGCGATCGATCGTCTCGCGCGCGAGCGCTCGTCCCGGCTCACGCCAAAGCAGCTCGAACCACTCTCCATAGACGCGCGACGCGGCGAAGTAGAAGCCCTCGTCGCGCATGAAGCCGAGTGAGCCGGCGCTGAGCAAGAGCGCCGTGAGGTAAGCCGTGAACAGCGCAGCAGCGATCAGCGCGTCCGTGCGCGGCGAGAGCCAACCTCCGAGCTTCGTCACCGCGCCTCCATGGCAAAGCAAAAGTCCCCCGGCTCCGCCGCCTCCCGGCGCACCTCGACCTCCCCCACGCCGCTGGGACCGCTTCGATTCAGCTCGAAGCGCTGCCACCCCGCCGCGGGCGTCGCGCCGTGCGTGCCGAGCTCGGCGTTGCCGTCTCGCACCGCGAGCTCGACGGGCGTGCCGCCCACGTCTCGGTGCAGGAAATAGGAGAAGCCGGACCAGCCGACGAATCGGCGCGTGGCCGGCGCGGAGCTGAAACGCAACACCACGCTGCCGCGCGTCACCGGATCCACCAAGATGCAGCGGCGCGGCCGGTAGTGCTCGTCCTCGATCAGAGTGACGGCCACCACGGCGCCGCCTTCGCACTCGTGGCGCTGGCGCGGGCGCATCGCCGGTCCGTGCAAGCCGCCCGTCGTGCTGCGCTCACGCCGCACGAACCGGCATTGCGCGCGCTGACCTGATACGTCGTGCCAAACTTCGACCTGACCCGTGTCCACCGCGGTCACGAAGTCGAACTCGATGCGCTCGGGCCGCTGCCGATCCAGCACCGTCAGCGTGAACGGCCCCACGCGCTTCTCACCCCGCACGGAGAGACCGGCCAGCTCCGGCGCGGTGGCGCCCAGCAGCGAGACCTGCAGGAAGGAGGCAAATCCGCTGTCGTCCGGTCGCGTGAGCTCGGCGAGCGGGAACGCCTCGGGCGCCGCTTGGCGCACCAGCGGCTCGGCCCAGCGCGGCGCCACCACCACCGGCATGCCGGGTAGCTTGGCGCGCGTGAGCTCCTGCCCCAGCGCCGCGTAGGCGTCGAAGCCAGGCGCGCGCGCTCTGAACAGCTGGTGCAAGCCGAGCTCCGCCAGCCCGAGCACCGGCACCACCGCGAGCAAGAGAGACTTGTAGCGCATGACGGCTAGCGAGCGGCTAGATGGCGAGCAAGGTCCGCGCGTCCCTCGGGCGAGCCGATCTCGTAGAAGCGGTCGGCCACCAGCAAGGCGCGCAGCTTGCGCCGCCGCGCCAGCTGGCTCCACAGCGCCCCAAGATCCCACACCGCGCCGTCTTCGATCTCCTTCAGGAGCGAGCGGCGCAGGGCGATCGCGCCGCAATCGATGCAGTCTAGCCCGGGCGCGGCGCCGCGCGGGTCGTACGTTTGCACCCAGCCACCTTCCAGCGCCACGTTGCTGGCGCCGTAGGCGCCGCGGTGGCGGTACACGGCCATGGTGGCGTCCGCCTCGGGGTGATGTTGCAGATCCAATAGCGGCGCGGCGTAGTCGATCGGCAGGTAGCTGTCGCCGTAGGTGACGACGAGCTCGCTCTCCAAGCGAGCGTAGGCGCGCCGCAGCGCGCCGCCAGTGCCGACCAGCTGCTCTCCGTCGTACGAGTAGCCCACCATCAGCCCTCGATCGAGCCCGCGCCGCACGTGCGTCTCGATTTGCTCGCCCAGGTGCCCCACGCACAGCACCACGCTGCGCGCGCCGGACGCCACGAAGCGATCCAGCTGCCAATCGATGAACGGGCGCCCATTCACCGGCAGCAATGACTTGGGGACCTGTTCGGTCTCCGGATGCATGCGCGTCGCCAAACCGCCCGCCAACACCACGATTTGCATCAGCCCAAGATCTCCCGTGCTAGCTCGCTCACGCCCTGCTCTATAGCCGCTGCGCTGCTGCGCGTCGCGCACGTCGCAGCCGAGCAGGCTCCGTCGAGTCGCTCGCAAGCGAGGGTGCGCACCTTGCCTTCACCGCAGCCCAGCTCGAGCAGCTTGCCTCGCTCCGGGACGTGACGGAGCACGAACGAGAGCTCGAGCGCTGGCAGGTCGCGTGCCGTAAGGTCGATGGGCTCACCGCCCCAACGCGGCTCGAGCGACATACGCGAGCACGTTAGCCGAACCCGCTACCAAGGTCGCCGTCGCGTCCGGCTTTCCAGGAATTCCTCAACCCTCCTGCATTTCTTGGGCACGACCGCTGTCCCAGCGCGGTTGCTGACCCGGCCATTGCCCCCTACCCTTGGAGGGATGCTCAATGTCCGCGGCAGTGGTTGGGGAGCGCTGTCGCTCGGAGCTCGTGCGTCTCTCGTCGTGCTCGCGGCGGCCTGCTCGGTTCCTACGCAAAGCGAGCGCGTGCAAGAGACCGAGGCGCCCATCATCGGCGGCGAGCTGGACACCACCCACAAAGGAGTCGTCTCTCTGCTCACGCAGGTGCAGGGCGGCTACTACCCCTCCTGCTCCGGCACGCTCCTAACACAGAACTTGGTGCTCACCGCTCGCCACTGCGTCGCGGGGCTCGACTCGGCGGATGGCGCCAGCGTGGAGTGCGGCAAGACCACGTTCAAGAAGACCAACGCTGCCTCCAGCCTACTCGTCTCGATTGAGGCGCGCGTCGGGCAAGAAGGGCTGAGCCCCTACCGGGTGGCAGAGGTGTGGGTACCGGACGGCAGCACCGCCGTCTGCGGGCGCGACATCGCGCTGCTGCTGCTCAGCGGGCCAGGCATCCCGGGCGGCGTCGCTCAGCCGATCGAGCCCGGCCTCAGCGCGGAGGTGCAACCCAACGCTACCTTTGCCGCCATCGGCTACGGCCTCCAAGATCCCAACGACCGGCGCGGGGAGACCGCCGGAGAGCGCATGGGCGTCACTGACGCGCGGGTGTTCTGCACCGGCGCGGGTTGCGACACGGATCTGATCACCGCAACCGAGTGGATCGCGGACAGCCCCGTATGCTCGGGTGACTCGGGCGGCCCTGCGCTGGATCGCGCCGGGCGCGTGGTAGGCGTGACCTCTCGCGGCGACGCCGACTGTACCCTCGGCATCTACACGAGCGTCTTCGCGTGGAAAGACTTCATCGTAGAAGGCGTCTTCGAAGCGGCCGCAGCGGGCCGCGACGTTCCGCCCGCCTGGGCCGGTGAGCCACCGCCCGGCTTCGATCCGAATCCCGGCAGCGGCGGTGGTAGCGCCGGGAGCGTCGGAGCAGGTACGGCTGGCTCACTCAGCTTGGCCGGCACCGCGAACGGTGGCAGCAGCTCCGAGCCGGGTCCCACGTCGCCCGTAGTCGACCCGCTGGGCCTGTCCTGTGAGAGCGTGTGCCCCGGCGACTACAAATGCTGGGCGGAGTCCGGCAAGCCGCCCGGCATCTGCGTGCCGGCGTGCAGCGAGGCGGCCTCGTCCTGCCCAGCCGACTACACCTGCTCACCCACGCACGCCGCTTGCCTGCCTGATCGTGCCCTGGCGCGTGCCGCTGACAGCGACGACAGCGGTGGCTGCAGTGTGAGCGCTGCCGGCCGCGACAGCGGCTCCGTCTTCGGGTGGCTGGCGGCGGCGCTGCTCGTCGCCGCGCGCCGCCGCGCGCGTTCTTCGACTAGCGAAAGCGGTACTTGAAGAACACTGCGTAGCCGGGCCAAGCGTGTCCCTCCCAGCGCGGCAGCAGCGAGACCCAATTCTGCCGTAACCGAACCAGCAGCGCGGCGGCACCTTACATCAGCGACTGCGAAGGAGTATCAAAGCAGGACGCCATGCGCCCCGGTATCATCCTGGACCGAGACGGCACGCTGATCGACGTCGTGCGCGACGAAGAAACGGGCGCGATCTCGGTCGCGTTCGCGCCTTCGCAGCTGCGCTTCTTACCGGGGGTGCTGGAGGGACTCACGCTGCTGCGCGACGCGGGCTACGCTTTCGCGATCGCGACGAATCAGCCGGGCCCGGCGAAGGGTCAGTTCAGCGCGGAGGCCGTGCACCGCACGCACCACGCGCTGGTGGCGGCGCTGGCGGAGGCCGGCATCACCATCGCCAGCGTGGAGGTGTGCTGGCACCACCCCGTGGGCAGCCCGCACGGCACCGCCGAGCTGATCGGCCCCTGCGACTGCCGCAAGCCGAAGCCGGGCCTGCTACTGCGCGCGATCGCCAACGCCGAGCTGAATCCGAGCCAGTGCTGGATGATCGGGGACAGCCCGGCGGACGTGGAGGCCGCGCGTCACGCCCGAGTGCGCTCGGCGCTGGTGTTCGCGCAGAATCGCTGTGAGCTGTGCCCGCTGCGCAGCGGCGCGCCGCTGGTGCCGGACGTCGTCGCAGCGCGCTTCGACGAGGTAGCGCGGCGCATTCTGTCGCAGCCCTCGCTAGTCTCGTGAAGCAGGGCGCTTGTCCGGGCGGAAACTCGGCGTGGTGGAGAACGGCGTCAGGCTACGACCGCGCGCCCACGACGGCTAGCTGGCTCGTGAACGCGAACGCAAACTCATCCCTGTAGCGGATACAGCTCAACCGCCGCGCTCGTAGATCTCGAAGTCCTCGATCTCCCGCACCTTGCGGTACTGAGCGTCGATCAAGGACTGAAGCTCCGGAAAGGTGCTGAGCTCGTCGTGCGAGTCCCGCTCGTTGCCGGTCACGGCCGGGAATACGTCTCGGCGCTGGACCACGATCACCTTGGGTCGGTTGATGGACAGATCCTTCAACAGCTCGCGGCGTGAGTACTCGCGCTGCCACGTCGTGCGCTGAGGCACGCTGTAGGTCCAGCGGCTGGCGAGCGGGCGCTCCGCCAGAAAGTAGGTCGACGGCTCGAAGCCCCAAATGAAGATGGGATCGTCGCTAGCCGTGCGCGAGCGGATGTCCAGCGCGACGCGACGATCGGCGTCCAGGTTGTAGTCCGCCACGTACGACAGCTCGCGATCCAGATCCGCGCGGCTCTGCAGCGGAGGCTGGCGCAGCAAGAACGCGAGCCGCATCTGCGTGCGCTCCCAGAACCCTTGCGGCAGATCTCGCACGACGTCCCGCATCGAAATGGCGACGAGCACGAAGGAAGCCAGGGCCAACATGCTGCCGGGCCCGGCCACCAAGCAACGGCGAAACAGCTTGTACAGGCCGAGCCCCGCGATAAACGAGATCAGGAGCAGCGTAGCCGCGTAGTGATACGGGAAGAACTTGCCCTGCATCGTGATCCCGGTCAGCTGGATCGCAATGATGCCCAGCACCAAGAAGATGCCTTCGCGCTCGCGCGCGTGGATCGGGGACATGGCGATCGCCGCCACCACGCCGAAGGCCGACAGCGCGGAGAACCGGAAAAAGGCCTCTTCCAGCGCGTAGTAGAGCATGGCGGGCGCGTGGGCCCCGCTCCAATTCAGCTGCGTGTAGCCGGGGACGAAATCGTGGAACGTCCACCAGAAGTCCGACCACGCGCCGCGCGCTGCGATCCAAGCCAGCACCAGGGCGAGCGGGGCCGCGAAACCGACGCCGATCAGTAGCGCAGCGCGGAGCAGCTGCGGCCACTTCGCCTCACGAGCCTGCTCACGCGTGAGAACGTACGCACCACACACCAAGATGCCGCCACCCAGCGGGGGCTTGAGTAGCGCGCACGCGCCGAACAGCGCGCCCACGCCCAGCGGCACCAGCCAGCGACGGCGATTGGAGGGCTCCAGCGTGAGCACGACCAGCGCCGCGACAGTGAGGTAGCCCCCGAACGTCTCCGGCTGCGCGGTGTGCCAAAACTCCAAGCCGGCGTGGACGAGAGACGCCACGGCGCCCGCCACCAAGCCTGCCCTCGGCCGTTCGAAGAAGACCTGCGCCAGCCGCTGCAGCCCGAACACGGTCGCGATCAAGCCGATCACCTCGAGCAGGCGGATCGACAGCATGGTCTTGCCGAAGACGCCCTGCGCCAGCGCGTAAGTGAAGAAAATGCCGGGCGGCTTGAAGTCCCAAGCGTCGCGGTACGGCATGCCACCGCTCAGGATGGTGTCCGCGACCACGGCGTAGATGCCCTGATCGCGCCCGAACGAGAAGAGCAAGATCGACAGCGACGACAGCGCCACGACCGCCCAACACACGAGCGCGAGCCACTGCTCCGGATCGCGAACGGCTAGCGGTGTGACGACATCGGCGGCGGGCCGAACCGACTCGGTCGGCATGGCGGCAACCTACCGCGAGGGCGCGACGAAAGTCAGCCCATCTTTCGATACTGCAGCCAGCGCAACTCCATGGGCGGTCGCTCGGCGGGCAAGTCGAACAAGTCCAAACCACCGCACCAACCTTCGTACCAACCGGTCGGCGGATACTGCCCCTCGGGTAAGTGCTCTTTCTCGTACGCTGCTGCGCTCTCGTCGGCTTGCCGTTCGAACGGCAGACCTTGGCTCGCCACTTCCATGTCCCGCCGCGTGAACAGGCTGCACCACAGCACTTGCGATAGTTGCCGCGCGATGTCGTCCGGCTTGTAACCGGCGTCGCTCAGGAAGGCGTTGAACAGCAGCACCCCGCCGGGTGTGAGCAGGCGGTCGGCTGTCTGAAACAACAGCCGCAGCTGGTCGACGCTACGAAAGTGCGACGCCACCACCTCGGACAGCAGGATCATCTGGTATTTTTCGCGTGGCAGCACGAGGTCGGGGTTCAGGATCTCATCTTCGACCACGCCGACGTGCGGGGCCTCTTTCTCCACAGCTTCTCGCAGCAGCTTGCACAGTGCGGGCGCTGGCTCGAGCGCGTCCACCAGGAAGCCCTCCGCGGCCAAGGGCAGCGTGTTGCGCCCCGTGCCAGCGCCAGCGTCCAGAATCGCCACGCTTTTTGGCTCGCCGAGCGAGCGCGCCACGGCCAGCGCCTTGGCGTCGGCGTGCTTGCCGAACAGCGGCGGCGTGCGCGTCTCGGTCCAATACTGGTACTCGTCGGCGTAGCTGCCAACCATCGCCACGATCTTCCACGTGATGCTCGTCTTCGGCGCCGGATCTGTTTCGTAGCTGACGACGACCTTGGAGGTAGACGATGTGTTGAAGGCTTGCTCCAAGCGCGCCTTGAGCGACTTGCGAAACTCGTCGATCTCCGCCTCGGTGAACTTGCGGCCCATGGCCTCCCACGTCGTGTCGAGCAACTTGACGTAGTGCTCGAGCAAGCCGGGCACGGCAGGCAACGTGAGCTCGCCCTTGCCTACCAGCCGCCGTGGCAAGCGGCGGATCATCGCTTGCTTCAGCACGACAGTGTTGGTCTCGCGCTTGGCTCCCTTACTCATGAGCGCCGCATGGTGGCAGAAATGCGGCAGCCTGCGCCAGAGGCTCGAAGACCGTTGCCACGCCGCCAGTGCGGACACACATGACAGGAGATGTCGAGCCTGGCGGAGATCGTGGCGGCGTCGGCCGACGTGGCCCAAACTCGCTCGCGCAAGCAAAAGGCGGCACGTATCGCGCGGGTGCTGGCGGCGCTCGAGCCGGCGGAGGTGCGGCCAGCCGTGGGCTTTCTGTGCGGGCAGCTGCGCCAGGGCAAGCTCGGGTTGGGCTACGCCACGCTGCGCAAGCTGGAGCAGGCGCCCGTAAACCCGAGCGCATCCGTCTCGGTGCTCGAGCTGGATGAAACTTTCCAGCGCCTGGCGCAGCTGTCGGGCAAGGGCTCCGGCGTTCGCCGTGACCAGCTACTGCGCGAGCTGTTCGGGCGCCTCAGCGAGGCGGAGCGCCATTTCGTCGTGCGGCTGGTGCTAGGTGAGCTGCGCCAGGGCGCGCTGGAGGCGCTCGTGGTCGAAGCGCTCGGGCAGGCCACGCAGGTGCCGCTCGCCGCCCTGCGCCGGGCCATGCTCTTCGCGGGGGACGCGACGGAGGTGGCCGTGCGCGCGCTGTCGGGAGGTGAGCCGGCGCTGACGGAGCTCAGCGTGCAGCTGTTCCGCCCGCTGCGCCCCATGCTCGCGCAAACCGCGGAAGGCGTGGCAGACGCCATCGCCCGCACCGCGCCCTGCGCCTTCGAGCAGAAGCTCGACGGCGCGCGCATCCAAGTGCACCGCTCCGGCGATCGCGTGGCCGTCTACTCACGACACGGCAACGAGCTGACCGCGGCGCTGCCGGAGGTGGTGACGCTCGTACGGAGCTTCGAGGCCCAAAGCCTCGTGCTCGACGGCGAGGCCATCGCGCTGCGACCGGACGGGCGCCCCCATCCGTTCCAGGTCACGATGCGGCGCTTCGGTCGCAAGCTGGAGGTCGGCGAGCACCACCGCACCCTGCCGCTCAGCGCCTTCTTCTTCGACTGCCTGTACCTCGACGGCGAGGTGCTGGTCGAGCAAACCAACGAGCAGCGCTGGGCCAAGCTCGGGCAGGTGGTGCCCGAAGCGGCGCGCGTACGGCGCAGCGTGGTGACGAGCGAGGCTGAAGGCGAAGCAGTGATGAGCGCGGTCTTGCAGAGCGGTCACGAAGGTGTCGTCGTCAAGAGCCTGAGCTCGAGCTACGAGGCCGGGCGGCGCGGCGCTGGCTGGCTCAAGCTCAAGCCCGCGCCCACTTTGGATCTCGTGGTGCTGGCCGCCGAGTGGGGTGGCGGGCGGCGCCAAGGCTGGCTGAGCAACCTGCACCTCGGCGCGCGGGATCCCGAGACAGGAAAGTTCGTGATGCTAGGCAAGACGTTCAAAGGTCTCACCGACGAGACGCTCGCCTGGCAAACTCAGAAGCTGCAGGAGCTCGCCACGGAGCGCACGGACTACGTCGTGTTCGTTCGCCCGGAGCTCGTCGTCGAGATCGCGTTCGACGGCCTGCAGCAGAGCCCCATCTATCCCGGAGGCTTGGCGCTTCGCTTTGCGCGCGTGCGGCGCTACCGCGAGGACAAACCTGCCGATCAGGCGGACACTATCGGCCTCGTCCGCTCGCTTTACGAGCGGAGCCTGGGCGAGCGGGCGCCTTCGGCTGAGCCTTGAGCCGAGCGGAGCGCAGCGGCGACCAGCCGAACCGGGCCAGTGACACGCCGCCGCTGGCATCGAACGCTACGCCTTCGCGCGCGAGCAAGCGGCGCTGCTCTTGCTCGTGCTTACGGTTCGTGATGTGCGCGCGGCGCGCGTCCTTCTTGCCCAGCACGCGCTGCCAAGGCACCTCGGGCCCCATCAATGAGAGCGCTCGACCAGCGGCGCGCGCGGCTCCGGGCATGCCGGCGGCTGCGGCGAGCTCGCCATACGTGATGATGCGGCCGCGCGGGATCTTCTTCACCAGCTGACGTAGTCGAGCCAAGCTGCCATCGCTCATTTGAGGAAACTCCGCCGAACTTCGGCTAGGGTGCCTACGTTCCCTTTCACGGACAAGGAGCGATCATGAAGAGAGCGACATGGCTGGCATTGGCGGCGTCGATGGTGGGCAGCGTCGTGGCGTTGCCGGCACATGCAGAGCCGCGCACCACCGGCGCGATCCAGCTCGGGCTCGGCTTCCGCTACGGCGTGGAACAGAACGATGGCGACTTCAACCCGTGGGGTGCCGGTCTTGGTTTGGAAGCCGGCTACACCATGGACAACGCCGTCTACGTGGGCGGAAACTTCGACTACTTCTTCGGCCAAGAGCTGGACGATGAGCTCGGCAGCGTCGACGGCAACATCTGGCACTTGATGGCCGAAGGCGGCTACGACATCGGATTGCTCCACTTCTTCGTGCTGCGCCCCAAGCTGGGCCTCGGCGTCGCCAAGTGGAAGACGGACGTGTGCGTCGACGCGCTCGGCTGTACCAAGAACAGCGGTAGCGACTTGGCGCTGGCCCCCGGCGCCAAGCTCATGCTGTTCACGCCCATCCTCAACGTGTCGTTCGACGCGCGCTACGTGCTGGTCTTCAGCGAGGAAACGAGCAAGGCGCTGGTCTTCAGCGCCGGCATCGGGTTCTGAGCCGTGAATCGGCCACAAGTCCGAACGCTTAAGTTCGCGCGAGCTCCGTACGTAACGCAGAGGATGAGGATTCGGGCAAGCGCCTGGTTGAGTAGTGCTTTGGCCCTGGGTGCCATCTGCGCGGCCCGCCCCGCAGCGGCCACTGCCGGCACGCACGCGCCGGCGGTCTCCACTTACGACACGCGCGCGTCCAGCATCGTGTTCGGTTACCGGCACGGCTTCAGCGACGACGCCAGCTTCAACACGTTCAGCTACAACGCCAACTTCACGTCGACCACGGGACGGCTGAGCGCGCAGTTCGGCATCCACTACGTCAACTTCAAGCAGGCCGAGGCGGACGCGCGCGCGCACGGCGTCGCGGGCAGCGGCGTCGCGGTGCTGGTCTTCCCGCTCACCGGCCGCTACGACAACGGCGTGCCCAAGGTCGGGCTGGGCTTGCACCTGGGCGGCGTGCCGACTGCTTTCATCAGCGGCGAGCGCAACTTCCTCACCCTGCCGCTCGCGCTCGGCTTCGGCGTCCCGCTCTCGCCCGCCAAGATGATCACCTTCACGCCGTGGTACGAGCTGGCGCTCAGCGTCAACCTGGACACGGTGGTCAAGCCCGATGGCGTCGCCATCGATCCCGCCACTGCGCTCGAGCCCGACCCCAATCGACCGGGCCAGGTTCGGCTGCGCCCTGGAGCGGTAGAGGACGCGCTCGCGCAAGGCGTCGAGATCGATCTCGGCGTCTCCGTACCGATGCGCTTCGGCCTCGAAACCTCGGTGCACCTGGGTGAAACCGTCGATCTCAACCTGTACGGCATGTTCTCGACGCTGGGCGGCGCGTTCTCCGGAAGCTCGGTCAAGACCGTCGGCGGAGCGCTCGTGATCCGCTGGGACGACATCGTCCCCGCCGTGCTGCCGCAGCAGAAGCCCGAGCGCAACGAGAGCTGCGAGGCAACGGAGCGGCGCTTTCGCGCGTGCCCGAGCTCACGTCACTGGCTCAGCCCCGAGCAGCGCGGCGCGGCTCCGGCGCCGCTCGACGC